>NZ_LARO01000005.1:0-68251 GCF_000980505.1 Lactobacillus sp. N54.MGS-719 | reverse complement strand
GTCACGGCATTGGCTTCATCTCCACTTTACATAGTAAAAGAAAAAGTGTTGAACGACTACTCCGTCGAGTAATCATCCAACACTAGATTAGTATGTTTTCTTATCTAAGAATGGTTTAATAAATAATTTTTCTCGCGGTACTGGTAAAAGTCCGCCATGAAAGCGTCGATTTAACTTTAAAATTTGAATCTTTCCTTGTTTTGCCTCTTCCAGCAGATCTTCGGTTGGCGTTGCACTTAGATAAACCCTCACGCCAGTCTTCTTAACGGCTGCCTTAGCCGCAAAATGCAGTTGCGGATCGCCTACATAGGGAAACGAGTCCACCTCATCAATAACCAATAAATCAAACGCTTCATAAAATTTCATTAACTGGTGCGTGGTACAAATCGTCAGCTGTTCTAGTCCTGGCTCTTTAAATTCTCGGCCATGATATTTACCAATCTCAATTTCTGCAAAAGCGGCTTGAAAACGAGGAAACAGCTCATTAACCACATCAATTCTTGGCGTAGCAATGCAGGCTCTTTTGCCGTTTTTCATACATTCGGCAATTAATTGAAACAGCATTTCCGTTTTACCTGCTCCAGTTACTGCATGAACTAAACTGTTTTTCCTCTGTTTAAAATTACTGACTAGTTCATCAGAAATTTTCTGCTGCAGTGGCGTTAATTGTCCGGCCCAGGTCAGGCCACCTTTCTTTTTTTCAGGATACTCATAATTTTCGTTTTGTCTTACTAAAAAACAACCTTCAACAATCCGACCAATTCCAATGCAGCCACGGCAATAATATTTTTCACTCGGTAATTTATGTTCAACCTTCGTGCCGCATCGGTTGCATTTTTCGTTTTCAATTGCGGGAATTTTGCTAGAAAGCGTAAATATGCTAGAATCCTTTTGACTAACAACCCATTGACGACCAAATAATAGAGTTGAATCTTCCATTGTTTTCACCCCTCTATTATTTATTACGCAAAAAGAGGCGATTTTTTTGTCAGAAAAAGAAAATTTTTTAACTATTAAAGAAAACGGCAGCGGCGAATTGATCATTAAAAAGAGTATATTTATTGCCAGCATTGCTAGAACCAATTCCATTGAAGAAGCAAATGCTTTTATTCAAGAAATTTCGAAGAAATATCGCGATGCTACCCACAATACCTTTGCTTACACGATCGGTTTAAACGACGAGCAAGTCAAAAAATGTGATAACGGTGAACCTTCCGGTACCGCTGGTATTCCTGAATTAAAAGCATTGCAGCTGATGAAGCTAAAGAACGTTACCGTAGTCGTCACCAGATATTTTGGCGGCATTAAATTAGGTGCGGGTGGCTTAATTCGTGCATATTCTAACAGCGTAACTAATGCTGTAGAAAAAGTTGGCGTAATTAAACGCGTACTGCAACAAGAATTACTTTTCAGCGTTCCTTATAACCGCTTTGACGAGGTAGATCATTATTTAAAAACCAATGACGTCTTTATTGCCGATACTGAATATGGCGTAGATGTAAAAATTCATATTTTCTTAGATGATGACGATCAAGAAAAAACTAAGACTGATCTGACTAACTTATTATCTGGTCAAATTAAATTTACTAAGGGACAAAAACGCTACAATGAAATTCCTGTCAAAGATAATAATTTCCATGAGCAATAAAAAAGGTTTAGCAACGATGCTAAACCTTTTATTTTATTCTTTTTTATCTTGATCTTTCTTACTCTTCAATTGATCAGGTTTTTCATCCCCTAAGTGCCAGACCTCAACAGTAGGATCTACTCTACTCTTTTGGTTAATAATCTTTTGAATTACATGCATCAAAGGATGATATTTTTCACCTAATAATCCAATCGATTCCACGAAATACTCAAGAGCAAATAGCAAGCCGATAATCAAGAGCCAAGTACCCCAAGCTGGTGAAAGCAAGAATAATAGTGAAATAAATGAAAAGACTAATGATAATGCGTAAATAGTTAACACTGTTTGTCTATGAGTTAACCCCATTCGCATTAACTGGTGGTGCAAGTGGTGCTTGTCAGCTTCTGAAATCGGCTTTTTATTAAGCTTACGTCTAATCATTGCATAAACCGTATCGGTGATTGGCACACCTAAAATAATGATTGGTACGAGCAATGAAATAAAGGTGACGTTCTTCAAGCCTTTTAACGATAAAACCGCGATCATAAAACCGATATAGAGCGCACCAGTATCGCCTAAAAAGATCTTAGCTGGGTGGAAATTATATGGCAAAAAGCCTAATAAACAAGCTGCCAGCATGAAACAAGCAATTGGCACGTAAAGCTGATGCGTGTGCAAGAAGAAATATCCGACAATTCCCATTGTAGTTAAAGAAATCATCGAAACTCCATCGGCTAGTCCATCCAATCCATCGATTAAGTTAACAGCATTAGTTAACGCTAATATCCAGAAAATGGTAATTGGAAAACTCCACCAGCCCAAATTGATTTCATGTGTAATGAAAGGAAGCTTCAACACGTTCATTCTGATGCCCGCTAAGAAATAGATGATCAGCGCGGCAATAAAAATACCAAACATTTTTTGTCTAGGCTTCAATTCCAAAATATCATCAATTAATCCTGTCAGCACGATTACACTGGAAGCTAGCAGAATTGAAAAAATTTCATGAGTAGGGAACTGCTCTCTTAAAAGCACAAAAGCGCCAATGTTAAAAGTAACGAAAATGCCTAGTCCCCCGATAGTTGGCATTGGTTTCTTATTAACACGACGAGCATTAGGATTATCAACGGCACCCAGTACAAAGGCAAGACGCCTAATAAAAGGTGTAATGGCCGCTGAAATAATTACTAATAAGAATAATTCAACAATAATTTTAAACATATGTGGCTACTTTCCTTATATACTTGTTCTAATTATACAAGTAGACAAGCTTTTGTACAAATAACGAAAAAAGGTTTGGAACTTTGCATTCCAAACCTTTTTCTTTATTTAGCAATTGCTACAACACGTTTTTCACGGATAACGGTAATCTTGATATTTCCTGGATAATCCAGTTCCTTTTCTACTTGATTACGGATATCACGTGCCAAAATTACTGTTCGATCATCTGAAATTTCATCAGGCTCAACCATAACTCGAACTTCACGCCCTGCTTGAATAGCATAAGCTTGCTTAACGCCTTGATAGCTCTTAGCAATTTTTTCTAGTTCAGTTAAACGTCTAATGTAATTTTCCAAACTCTCGCTTCTTGCACCTGGACGAGCTGAAGAAATCGTATCTGCTGCAACAACAAGTTCAGCAATAAACGATAACTTAGGCACATCACCGTGGTGAGCAGCAATCGCGTTAACTACAACATCGGGTTCATGATATTTTCTGGTTAATTCAACCCCAATTTCTACGTGGGAACCTTCGATATCATGATCGATGGCTTTACCAATATCGTGTAATAATCCCGCGCGAACCGCTAATTTTTCATCTAGACCAAGTTCCGCAGCCATAGTACCTGCTAGCTTACCGACTTCAATTGAGTGAGACAAAACATTTTGTCCATATGAAGTACGATACTTCAAACGACCAAGTGTCTTAACCAATTCAGGGTTCATTCGATGGATACCTAATTCCATCAAGGCACTTTCACCAGCTTCGTAAATATCGTCGTTTACTTCTTTTCTGGCCTTATCAACCATTTCCTCAATGCGAGCTGGGTGAATTCGACCATCCTTGATTAATCGTTCCATTGCTCTCTTGGCAATTTCACGTCTAATAGGATCGAAACCACTCAGTGTAACAACTTTTGGTGTGTCATCGATAATTAGATCGATTCCAGTTAAAGCTTCAAATGAACGGATGTTGCGACCTTCACGACCAATAATCCGTCCCTTCATTTCTTCATTTGGCAAGTCAACAACAGATACGGTAGTCTCGGCTACAGTATCTGCTGCACTGCTTTGAATGGCATCAACAATGACTTGATTGGCAAAATGATCAGCTTTAGCTTTAACTTCTTCATTGCTGTTTCTGATCATTTCAGCCCGTTCTTTAACTAATTCATCAGATAATTGATCAAGAACAATCTTTTTAGCTTGTTCCTTGTCTAATTTAGCTACGTCATAAAGTTTTTGCCGTCTGGTTTCAACTAATTCATCAGCCTCAGTTAACTTCGCCTGTAAGCTAGCATCTTGCTGCTTTAATTGATCTTCTTTTTGCGTGAGTCCAGTTTCTCTTTCATCTAACAAAGAAGTCTTATGATCTAAGGTATCTTCACGTTGTTGTAAACGGTTCTTTTCCCGAGCTAAGTTGTCCTTTTTGACATTTAACTCATCTTCGGTTTTTTGCCTAAAATCACGAATTTGTTCTTGAGCTTCAAGAATCTTTTCTTTCTTAGTATTTTCAGCACTTTGCTTAACAGCTTCTGCTGCTTGCTTTTGTGCGTTGACTTCTGCTTCAGCAGCAGCTACCTGTGCTTTAGCATCAGCCAAAATATGGTCTGCATCATTTTGCGCATTCTGGGCCTTTTGTTCCCAAGAATGCTTACGAATTGCATAACCAATGCCTGTACCCACCAAAAGTGAAACAATGGCAGTTGCGACGGGAATCATAATTATTGTATTCATGATTACTATCGCCTTTTTTTAGAATTATTCACACAACTTTTATGATAAAGAACCTATGAGTCCATGTCAATCATGATAAAAAACCTTGGAATAAATTCCAAGGTAAAGACTAATATTATTTAGTTTTTTCAGCATCTTTGGCATCAGATTCTTTTTGTTGTGCTTCTTCATGCTTTTCCTTGATCTTTTCAGGATTCTCGCGATCAGCAATTGACTTTTCGTCAATTCCATAAGCCTTACGAACCTGTTCTTGAATATCTTGATAAATATCTGGGTGATCTTCAAGATACTTCTTGGCATTCTCACGCCCTTGGCCAATTCGGTCATTCTTGTATGAGTACCATGAACCAGCCTTATCAATAATATCCTTGTCGGTAGCCATATCAAGCAATTCACCACTTTGTGAAATACCCTTGCCATACATGATATCAACTTCGGCAACCTTGAATGGTGGAGCAACCTTATTCTTAACAACCTTAATCTTAACGCGGTTACCAAGAACATCACCTGATTGCTTAATTTGTTCTGCTCTTCTTACTTCAAGACGAATAGTTGAGTAGAACTTAAGTGCTCGACCACCTGGTGTGGTTTCAGGGTTACCAAACATGACACCAACTTTTTCACGGATCTGGTTAATAAAGATCGCAATTGTCTTAGTCTTAGAAATGGTACCTGATAATTTACGCAAAGCTTGACTCATCAAACGAGCTTGCAAGCCGACGTGAGCATCCCCCATCTCACCTTCAATTTCGGCACGTGGTACTAAGGCAGCTACAGAGTCAACTACCACAATGTCAATCGCACCACTGGAAATCAAGGTATCGGCAATTTGCAAACCTTCTTCACCAGTATTAGGTTGTGAAAGAATCAATGAATCAATGTCCACGCCCAAAGCTTCTGCGTAAGCCGGATCCATTGCGTTTTCGGCATCGATATAAGCAGCTGTTCCGCCACGTTTTTGCACTTCAGCAACTGCATGAAGGGCTACAGTAGTCTTACCAGATGATTCTGGACCATAAATTTCGATAATTCTGCCACGAGGATAACCACCAACACCAATAGCGGCATCTAAGGCAAGTGAACCGGTTGGCACTGTTGAAATTTGCGTATCTGCTTTTTCACCCATACGCATAACGGCACCTTTTCCAAAGTTCTTTTCAATTTTCTTAAGAGCTGCGTCTAATGCAGCTTGCTTTTCATCTTTGGCCATTGCTACCTCCTAAATTTTCGTACTTAATAATTATACTTTGTTCAACAACCAATTTGCAAGCAAAATGCAAACGAATGTTCAAATCATTTTCCCCACACTTTTTATTACGCAAAAAAGGCTCATTTTTTTCTGAGAAAATAAAAAAAGAAGCAAAAACTTGCTTCTTTTAATCAATTATTAATAATCTATTACATTGAACCCTTGAATACGCCCCATGATTGGTGGAAGTAGTCGTAACCTGAGTAAATAGTAAAGATCAATGCTAAGTAAAGTAAGATAGTACCAATGTACCAGAAGTTACCAATCAACAAGAAAATGATTGAAAGCATTTGGCAAGTGGTCTTAATCTTACCTGGCATCTTAGCTGCCAAAACTTGGCCTTTGTTTTCTGCCAAGATTAAACGCAAACCAGTAACTGCTAATTCACGGCAAACGATAATTGCTACAACCCATGCTGGAGCAAGCTTTAAGTCAACTAAGTAAATAAATGCAGTCATAGTTAACATCTTGTCTGCCAATGGGTCAGCAAACTTACCAAAGTTAGTAACCATGTTACGTGAACGAGCAATATGACCGTCAAACCAGTCGGTTGCTGAAGCAATTGCGAATACGATCGCAGCAATTACTCTACTCCAGTAAACGGTGTAACCTGCAGCTACCGTATGTGCATCCCCACCAAAAATTATAATTAACATAAATACTGGAATCAAAAAGATTCTAAATACAGTAAGTTTATTAGGTAAATTCATTATTCTTTACTTCTCCTAAGCCTTAATTACCATTGTTTCCGTTGTCGCCACCGCTGTTGTTACCACCAGCGTTACCTTGGGTAGTAGTTGATGATTGCGCAGCAGATGATTGTTGTGTTTGTCTGCTTTGTTCATTAGCTTGACTACTTTGAGTAGTTGATGATTGCGTACGGCTACTTTGAGTTTCAGTTCTACTAGTAGTGGTTGTGCTACTTTGAGTTTGGCTGCTTTGAGTATTTGAACCACCGTTGTTAGTAGAATTGTTATCGTTTGTGTTGTTTGAATCGTTTTGGGTATTAGAATTGTGTGAAGTTCTCTTAGCCTTACCAATCAACAAAGTAATGGTACGGTATGCATTGTTTGGTGCATAAGGAATCTTCTTGCCACCGATGGTAATTGAAGTACCATTGTCGTTACCTAAAGTTACTACTACTCGTTGTACATTAGATGGGAGAGCCACAGTATGCTTTTGCTTAGCGATTAAAGTTGATTGCCAAGTAGTGTTGCCGTCAGTAGATACGCTGGCAGAAATATTTTGAGTTGAGCCTGCACGAACAACTAAACGACGGTTATTCTTCAAACCAGTAACACGGTATTCGTTATCACTGATCTTCTTAACCCTAACTTGACTTACAGCCACCTTCTTAGCTGGCTTCTTTGATGAAGAAGATGATGATTTTTGTGATGAAACAGTTACACCACTATTATCTGCTTCATTTTGTTGACCACCAGATGATAAGCGTGCATATAAGACATATACAACCAAGATTACGATAATAACACCAAGGCCGATCGCAATCCGTGGCAAGTAATTCTTCCACAGATTCTTCTTATTATCAGTAGTCTCACGTACTTCTTCACTCTTATTGTCAATCGAGTTTTCTACGTATTCATCCGGCTTGGATTCAGGAATATCTTCATGATAGTCGCTAAGAAGTTCCTTACCATCTAAGCCAACAACTTGAGCATATTGTCTAATAAATGCTCTAACGTAAAAATCACCTGGAAGCTTATCAAATTCATTGTTTTCAATTGCTTCAAGATATCTGCTTTGAATCTTAGTTGCCTTTTCGATATCTTGAATTGAAAGTCCTTTAGCCTCTCTGGCGCTCTTTAATTTATCTCCGATGTCTGCCATATTTACCTCTTCAAAATTAAGTTTAACAAATTGAGTATACCATAAAAATTCACTTGCAACGTCTTAGTTATAAAAGCCAGCCGCCAGTTACATAAATAGTTTGTCCTGTTAAGTAGCCGCTACGCTTATTTAACAAAGTCGTTACCCAATATGAAATATCATTTGCTTTAGCCCAACGCCCCATAGGAATCTCATCTTGTACTTCCTGAATCGTATCTTCAGAAAAGATGGCATTCATGTTAGTTTTAACGGCACCTGGAGCAATCACGTTAACCGTTAAATTATTAGATGCGACTTCACGAGCATATGCCTGGGCAAAACGCGTTAACCCGCCTTTAGTTGCGCTATAAACAGCCTCAAGCGCACTGCCTGCGCCGCCATAAACGGATCCTAGATAAACTATCCGACTATAGTCTTGCCGCATTAATTGCGATTCTAACAGTTTAGTCAGTTTTATCGGTACAGTAAGGTTTACATTGATTAACTTAGTAATGTTATCAAGTGTTTCATCGCCTAAAAAACCGTACTTGGTAATTCCTTGAGCAAAGACAGCTGCATTTACTGGCAAAAGCTTTTTTACAAAGTCTGCCAGCTCAGCATCACTTGATGCAAAATCCAATTTAATTGGTAAAAAATCTTGACTAGGATATTTAGCAAATAACTCTTTGCCTAGGTCCAATGCCGTTTGCTCATGTGAATTGTAGTGCAAGTAGAGCGACCAGCCTTCAGCGGCTAAATCTCGGCAAATCTCTTGCCCGATTCCACCGGTTGCACCAAACACAATTGCTCGCTTCATTCAATATCACTCCCTATCAGGATCTAAATAAGCTGAACAAATTGTACTATCTTTCATCAATTGTTTGCATAACTGATTAAATTCGTCAAAGCCCATTACTTGTAGCTTTCTCAAATTCAAATCCAAATTTTCATGATCCAGATTTTCCTCAATCATTTCAATTGCCAAAGATGAAAGATCATTCATTGTCCTAACAGTACGTGCTAACCATTCTTCTTTTTGCAAAGCGAAATTCTTCTCAAGAAAATGATATTCTTCAGAATTCTTAGCTACTGGCTTAGTCAACTCTCGCTTTATTTCTTGAATTGCTTTGTCAGCTTGTTGGCTTACACCAAAAATGGTCGTAAAATCGCCCTGTCTAGTGTAATTAACTGAGATTTGAAGCGGATTGGTCAATATTTGTTTATCTCGCATCTCTTCAAACCAAGTTCCCATCACACTTAATTTTGATTCTAACATTATTTCAAGCAGAATTTGAGTCAAATCAAAACTTGATAATACTTTTTTAAAGTTTTCAAAACGAATACCAATTCCGAACGCTCTAGAATTTCCCTTTACAGGCAAAACGATGTCCTTCATTTCACCCACGGGTGCTTCTTTTTGATCTAGTTCTACCTTAGCAGCTTGGAAGTATTTTTCTTGTAATTTTCCAACTTGTCTCAAGATCGTCTTAACTTGGTTATCTGAGAAATCGCCACATGCAATAAACTGCATTTTTGCTGGGACATAATTCTTACTATAAGCATCAGTTAAATTACTTTTATTTACGCTAGCAATTGATTTTTCTGTACCAACTACCTCGACGCCTAAGTTAGAATGACCAAACATCTCAGTCATAATGGCATTATTGAGGCCCCAAATAGGATCGTTTTTATACATTGCCAGCTCTTGCGTAATAATTGGTTCTTCCTTAGCGATGTTTTGCTTGGTGAAATATGGCTGGCCAACTAGTTCAAACAACAGATCAATCATTTTAGGCGTATGGTCAATGCCGCTGCAATAAAACATTGTTTCATTGAACGAAGTAAAGGCATTTACATCTGCACCGATTTCTTCAAATTTATGAGAAATGTCACCATCTTTTTTAGCAAATAACTTATGCTCTAAAAAATGGGCTGAACCGGCAACTTTTTGTGGATCACTGCTACCAAAATCAATAATAATGCCAAAAAAACGTTGATAAAAATGCGGTTTTAAAATCACTTCGGCCTTAAAGCCTGATTTATATTCTCTTTTAATTATCTTAGGTATGATCATTTTAAAATATAGCTTTCATTAAAGAATAGATTTTTAACAAAATCGACTAATTGATGAGACGTTGCTCGTTTAATTGCAGCTGCACGATCAAAATTCGTATACTCAGGAAATAGTGCACTGCGCAGGGCCTGTCCTAACTGCCAGTTTTGTCCGTCTAAGCCAATCTTAGTGTTACGCTCAAGCGATTTTTTAGACTTCTTAAACAAAGCCTCATCAATCTCTCCATCTGCTATCCGTTGCATTTCATTAAATACGATTCGTTTAGCATCTTCGATTTTAGCCGGATCAAGTCCAGCATTTATCAAAAACAAATTGTTATTAGCAAAACTATTTGCTTCTACATCATAAGCTGCGCCTAGTTCTTCACGAATTTGATTAAATAGCTTTGAAGATTGATCACCAGCTAAATATTGACTTAATAGTAAACCGGCAATTTGACCTTGATACGTGATTTTTTGCTTAAAACCAAAGCCCATTAATAATTGTGCTTGAGCATTATCTTGCTCTTCCGTCTTTTCAAGTGGATTATTTTCTGCCGGAATAGTTAAATCGTCTACCTCAAATTGTTTGATAATGCCGGCGCCTCTAAAGTATTGGTTAACCAATTTGGTTAATTGATTATTGTCGCGGGCCATGCCTAGTACTGCCATGGGCACGTCGCGCAAGCTGCTAACAAAATTGTTCATTTCGTCTAAGCCAGCATCTTTGATTTCTTGAATTGGCCCCATAAAGTTTTCCGCATAATCAGGGTGATCTCGATACCATAATTTAAAGAAACGATCGATGGCATAATTAGCTGGCTGTTCCATTAGTTCATTATAATCTTCTTCCAGCTGGCGCTTTGCATAAGCAAGTAGATTTTGATTATATGAAGGCGACTTAATGATTTGACTAAGCGTCTCAATTATTTCGTCATATGTATAATCCGGATCAAGAATTTCAGCTGGTTCTACAAAATTAGCATAATAAGTAAGAATGATCTCTTTACCAAAAAGCTGTGGTAATACATCAAATTGCAGATCATACAGCTGGGCCAACTTCTGTTGCTGAGTAGCAATCGTTGGATAAGCCAATGAAGTGTTCATCTGCAAGCGTGCAAGCAAACTAGAAAAGGCAAGATTATGACTAGTAAGTGGCAAACGCAAAAAACAGCCCACTACGGCTGTTGTAAATTTTTTATTTTTTCTAATTTCAATATTAGTTGTTAGCATTGTTTGAGTTACCTTCATTCTTTACTGGTGGCACCAATACTTGGCGCGGCTTTGATCCCTCTGATGGGCCAACGATTCCTTTGGCTTCCATCTCATCAACGATTCTAGCCGCACGGTTATAGCCTATTCTAAAGCGTCTTTGCAACATTGATACACTGGCAGTTTGCTGACGACGAACCAAATCGACAGCTTGATTATAGAACTCATCTTCT
This sequence comes from Lactobacillus sp. N54.MGS-719, assembly GCF_000980505.1. Lineage (NCBI taxonomy): Bacteria > Bacillati > Bacillota > Bacilli > Lactobacillales > Lactobacillaceae > Lactobacillus > Lactobacillus sp. N54.MGS-719. The sequence continues at coordinate 57,094 of NZ_LARO01000005.1, read as the reverse complement.
GGTTCGTCATTATTGCCTACATCATTTGATGTACTCTCACCTTTTTTAGGAATCATTGTTTCATCGTAATCGACTTTTTGCTGTTTCTTAACCCAATCAATCACGCGTTCAACTTCATCACTAGCAATATAAGCTCCTTGAACACGTTCAGGTTTGGAAGCACCAATTGGCATATAAAGCATATCACCACGACCCAGTAGTTTCTCCGCACCAGTTTGATCCAAAATAGTTCTTGAATCTACACCACTGGAAACGGCAAATGAAATACGTGATGGGACGTTGGCCTTAATTAAACCAGTAATAACATCAACACTAGGACGCTGAGTAGCCAAGATCATATGAATTCCGGCAGCACGGGCCATCTGACCTAAACGAACGATTGCTCCTTCAACATCGTGGCCACCCACCATCATCAAATCACTAAGTTCGTCAACCACGACCAAAATATAAGGCAATGGTTTCATAGCTGGCTTAGTTTTATCCTGGTTGTTTTCAGCAACTTTGCGGTTGTACTCATCCATATTTCTAACGCCGCCAGCAGCGAATAATTTATATCTGCGCTCCATCTCTTTAACGACTTTGCGTAAAGCGTTAGAAGCTAGTTTAGCGTCCGTTACGACTGGAATCAGCAGATGAGGTACGCCATTATAAACCGACAATTCTACCATTTTAGGATCGATTAAAACCAGCTTAACCTCTTCTGGTCTAGCCTTCATCAAAATGCTGGCTAAAATCGTGTTAATCGCTACAGACTTACCTGACCCAGTAGAACCGGCAATCAGCAAGTGCGGCATTTTAGTTAAATTAGCTGAAATGATGCTTCCTGTAACATCCTTACCCAAAGGCACATCCATTGGAACTTTTTTAGCCTTTTTATCTTGATGTTCCATTACATCTTTAAAGGATACTACGGAAGTTGCTCGGTTAGGAACTTCGATACCAATAAAAGGTTTGCCTGGAATAGGCGCTTCAATTCTGATATCTTTAGCTGCTAAAGCAAGGGCTAAATCATCTGCCAAGTTAACGATTCGACTAACTTTTACACCAACGGCAGGCTGAACTTCATACCGCGTAATTGTTGGTCCTAAAATAGCCTTTTTAATGATAACTTTGACGCCAAAACTCTTAAACGTAGATTGCAAGATCTGCGTATTTTTCTTGATCAAATCACGATCAGCACTTTGGTCGGTCGACTTAATTGGATCAAGCAAGCTAAGCGGCGGCATTTTATATGCCTTATTAACGGGTTCGTTTGTCTTGAGTTCCCCATGATCTACCTGGCCTAATTCTTGCTCTAATTTTTTATCTTCATCGGCAAATGAATGAGATTTAGGCAAATCCTTTTCAGCCTCACCGTGTTGAGGGGCAATTTGAATCTGCGGTTCTGGCTCTGGTTCGGGTTCAGGAGCAACATCTTGTACAGCTGGCGTAGTATCTTCCGTGTTCTCCTTTTCATCGTCATCATCAGGATCAAAATCAGCTACGTCAGGAAAGATTGGCTTATCTGGATCGGCAGGCTCATCTTCTTTTTTGGCTAAATGCGCCTGCTTTCTCTTTTCAATGGCATCCCCATACTTATCCTTTAATTTGGCTCCGGCTTCTTTATTTCTCTGAATAAAGAGTTGACTGATCGATTGAAACTTCTCAATAATCGTTCTGAACTTAACGTCAAAGAACATGAGAACACCGATCGGCAAAAGCAGCACGGCAAAAACGTTGATGCCGATTTGCCCAAGCAATGGATAAAAAATTTGATAGCCTAATGCACCTACAAAACCGCCCCCGACGCTTTCAGTTACGCCAGCTCGGCCAAATTCTGCAGACATTGCATGCCAAAATGAGTTCAAAAAACCGCTATTAACCAGTTCATGTTCAAAGTATAAATTGCTTTGTAATAGCAGCACCCCAATAAAAGTTAAACTCAGACCAATAGAACGCTTAACGGTTAAATGAATCGGCTGATTATAAATCAAGTTTACTAGGCCAAATAATGCCAATAAGCCGCTTGCAAACAGATATGAGTCACCAAAAAGCATACGAATCACATTAGCAATTTGCTTGCCTAAAATGCCGAACCTCATAAACGCCAAAACTGATACTAAAATTAGTACCAGTCCTACAATGCTCCAATTTAAGCTCTGCTTTTTAGCCTTGCTTTTATTATATTTTCTTTTAGTTTTTATCTTTCTCTTTTTCCTTTTTACAGGCATGTACTCACCTTAATTAGTGACTAAAAGTTGGCCTTGAAGTTCAAGTTGACAGGTTTATCGAATGTAACTTGCGTAACTTCGTAAGTCAAAGTTTCAATATATTCAACTAGTGGTCTGCTAAGTAATTGCCAGTCAGCGTTATCAATATCAGAACCATCACCGTGATAATCCTTAATTTGAACAATTTGGTGAATTGCTCCGCTTACTTCGAATTCAACTGGTTCAGGAATTACGTCAAAGAAGACAGCAACATCGTAGTAGCTACCATTTTCTTCTGAGTGTTCATCATCACCACTGACGTCTAATTTTCTGATTCCTGGGTTAACTTCACTCTTAGCTTTGGCATTTTCGTCAGTTAAATCATAGTGAAATGATTGTACTGTTACGGGTGTTTGTTTTTCAAAATCCATTATTTATTTTCTCCTAAATTACGTTCATATCTTTCTGGACGGTCATAATCGTCTTTTAACTTATCATTCTCATAGTGGTGGGTTGTTTCCATGTTTGGAAAGCCTTGTTGACGAAGTGCTTCAAGCAAAACCATGGCCACTGAATTGGATAAATTATAGCAACGAATATTATCAGACATTGGAATTCTTAAATTGCGGTCGTAATATTCACGCATAAATGTCTCAGGTAAACCAGTAGTTTCCTTACCAAAAACAAAGTAATAATTCTTATTCTTATCAGTGTAATCCACTTGAGAATAATTCTTTGATGAGAACTTAGAAATAAGATACATTTCATCGTCTGGACCCAATGTCTTTAAAAATGCATTTAAGTCATCGTGCATATGCACTTCAACTTTATCCCAATAGTCTAGCCCTGCACGCTTCATCTTTTTATTATCAATTTGAAAGCCTAATGGTTCAATCAAATCTAAGACAGTGTTTGTACCAGCACAGGTACGTGCAATATTACCAGTATTTGCTGGCATTAATGGTTCATATAAAACTACGTGATTTGTCATTCAAACAGCTCCTTAATCAAAAAAGCGTAGCTTTTAAGCCACGCTTTAAAACTATTTAGCAGTATTTTTCGTTGTTTTATCTGCATCCCCCGTGGTTAAAGAAGCAGCATCCGTTTCGCTAAAAATTTCAGATTCTCTTCGATAATAATTGTACACGCGAGACACAATAATCTTCAAGATTGCATAAATTGGAATTCCAAAAATTACGCCCCAAAGTCCCCAAACGGAACTTGCACCGATCAAAAGCAAGATCGTAGTAACAGGGTGCATGGCCATCTTGTTGCCCATCACCAATGGACTCAAAACTCTTGTTTCAATTGTTTGTTCAATTACAAAGACAACTAAAACTTTAACCAGCATTGAGCCAGAAGTCATGATCGCAATTACGATTACCGGAATCAAAGCAATCGGCGTACCAAAGTATGGAATCAAGTTTAAGAAACCAGCTAAGATTGCTAGTGCTGCCCCATAAGGCAAGCCAACAACTGAATAACCAATTGCAAACATTACGCCAACCCAGAAGGCAACAGTAATCTGACCACGAATATATGATGCTAATGCATAGTTGATGTCATAAAGCAATTTGCTGAAACTAGGTTGCCATTTCTCTGGTGCGAATTTTGTAATGTATGGACGAAGCTGGTGACCGTCTTTTAACATGAAGAACAAAATAAACGGTGCAGTGATTAAAGTCATCACGACCATCGTAATAATACTTACGGCAGATGAAATATTGCCTAAAGTAGTGTTAATCGCACTTTGACCTGACTTAAATAAAGTCTTCTGCGTATTGTCGATCATGTTTTTAATGCTGCCTCTTACGGGATGCAAACGCGGATCACTCAAGGCATTCTGCGTTGCATTAACAGCATCATCCCAAATATGCGGCCAATTCTTAATCAAAGAATTGATCTGGTTTTGAACAATAGGTACCAAAATATTGATAATCCAAATCAGGACAACAATTACGAATAAGAACAGAACAACAATTGTTAATACTCTCGGTACCCTCGCCTTTTTCTCCAGCCAATCAACCAAGGGATTCATAATATAGTACTGAATAACCGCCAATAATAGTGGTGGCAAAACCGCACTAAAGAAAACCCATGCTGGATTTAGGACAAATGATATCTTGTTGAAAACCCAGATAATCAACAAGAACAATAAGATGTTTAATAAAACAATGCTAAAACGGTTATTTAAAAACCATTTTTTAAATACTGTTCCGCCCCTATGATTTCGTTTATAATCCATCTACCTGTCCTAATTATTAAATGTGCTCGTAAACAATGTCATCGTCTACCTTAAAGTTAGGCATTGGTTGAGCAACATCTGGATCAAAGTAAACAGCATTAGCCAATGGAGCCTTTGATACTGGACGGTTAAAGAATAAAGTAGCGTGACCCAAGGCCTTCATGTTGCTTTCAACCATTGGACCTACATAATTTGCTACATAGGTTTGACCATCAACAGTAATGGTGTCGCCCTTCTTAAAAACAAAGCCGCTAACTGGGGTGCTTTCATCAAACTTTTGGATGACTGAAACGTCTTCCAATTCCTTGTTAGCACCTTCGCCAAATAAAATTACCATGCCGTCTTTGTTATCGACAGCTTTTTTACCAATCTTTTTAATAGTTGAAATCCACTTCATATTAATTCTCTCCTTAAAAATAATTTTAGCATAAGAAAAGCTGCTTAAAAACTTAGGCGGCCCAAAACAAGCGAATATTTTTAATTATTTTTCTTATGGTACATTAACCATTTTCTTGCTTCTTCTAGAAGTACTAATGGGATTGGCAATAAGAACAAGAATAGCCAATCTGAAGCGAATAATGGCGTCGTATTAAACAACTGACGAATGCCTGGAGTTACCGTCAATACAAAGAACAAGCAGATTTCAAAGATAATACCGTACCAGATGTTCTTATTGCTAAACAAGCCCTTCTTGAAGACAGAAGTCTTATCAGTACGACAGTTCAAAACGTTAGCAATCTGAGTAAAGACAATCGTACCTAAAACCATTGTCGTAGCACGCATATAAACTGAACCACTTGCAGCTAAAGCTTTGGTTGGCCAACCATTTTGCCAGTTAACAAAGAAGTATGCTCCAGTTGAAATCAGACTTGATAACAAACCGTACCAGCAGAATGATTTAATCATTACGCTCTTGTTTAACAGGTGCTCGCTGCGCTTACGTGGCGGCTGATTTATAATATCTGGGTCAGCAGCTTCAGCACCTAATCCTAATGCAGGAAGCATATCGGTACCTAAGTCAACGGTTAAAATTTGCATAACTGTCATTGGCAAAGGAATAAGACCAGCTGAGAACAAGAACAAAACTGATGGCACAGCTTCTGGCACATTTGAAGTCAAAATGTAAGTCAAGAACTTACGAATATTACTATAAACAGCACGGCCTTCTTCAATAGCAGCCACGATTAAAGCAAAGTTATCATCTGTCAGAATCATATTAGCTGCTTCTTTAGCTACGGCCGTACCAGTTTGGCCCATCGCAATACCAATATCGGCTTGCTTCAAGGCTGGTGCATCGTTAACCCCGTCACCAGTTGAAGCAACGACTTCGCCATTAGCCTGATAGTTCTTAACAATCCGGTATTTTTGTTCAGGTGCTACTCTGGCAAAAAATTACTTCGCCCTTCAGAGCCTTACGCAACTCATCATCGTTCATCTTTTCAAGTTCGTTTCCTGAAATAACGCGAGCTTTATCTGAAGTTAAACCAATTTGAACCGCAACTGATTTAGCAGTCAACTTAGAGTCACTAGTTACCATGATGATTCTAATCTTAGCTTGGTGACAACGTTTAACAGCATCATAAATTTCTGGACGAGGTGGGTCACTCATTGTAGTCAAACCAACAAAGATTAAATGACTTTCTGCCTCATCAATTGGCATCTTGTTAATATCTACATCACGATCAATTACACGATAAGCTAATGCCATACTACGCAAGCCACGTGAAGCATATTCGGCATTTGCTTTTTTAGCACGAAGACGATCATCATCGGTCATTTCACGAACCTTACCATCAACCTGAATACGATCACATTGCTTAATCGTGTCACTAAATGACCCCTTAGTGAAAATAATGTATTGTGTATCATTCCAACGGTGAATCGTTGACATTCTCTTACGATCAGAATCAAATGGCAATTCACGCAAACGTGGGTATTTAACCAAAACTTTTTGCTTATCAAAACCGGCTTTTTCAGCCATGATGATCAATGAAGCTTCTGTTGGCGTACCCAAGATCTTTGGCTTGCCGCCATCTTTAGCGGGTTGAACAGAAGTGTCATTGTCCAAAGCTGCAATTTGAACTAATTTATGCAAATCTGGATTTTCTTCATACCACAATTGCTTATTGTTTAGTTTAATTTGCCCATTATTCACATAGCCATTGCCTGTTACATGATATTCGTTGCTTGGTGTCCAAATATAGTGAATAGTCATTTGATTTTGAGTCAACGTACCCGTTTTATCTGAACAAATAACTGTCGTCTCACCCAAGGTTTCTACGGAATTTAGCTCCTTGACCCAAGCGTGTTTTTTGGCCATTCTTCTTACTCCTTGAGCCAGACTCAGCGTTACCGTAGGCAACAATCCTTCGCAACGATCATCCCTAAGGCAAGGATAAAAGCCTTAGCGAAAGGATACTTAACAAAGAAAATTGCCGCGATTAAGAAAATGACACCGATCGTAATCGCAATAATTGAAATTTGCTTGGTCAAACGATTAAGTTCAGCCGTTAATGGACTAGTCGTCTTAGTTTGCTTTTGTGTTAAACTAGCGATTCGACCAAACTCGGTGTTCATCCCTGTCGCAAAGGCAATTGCTCGTGCAGTACCGGCACCAACGGTAGTACCTGAATACACCAAGTTGCTTTCCGCATAACTGCCTTCACCAGGATCATATTTAGTAGTCTTGGATTCTGGTACTGATTCACCATTCAATGCACTTTGATCGACTTGCATTGAACTTGCCGAAATAATTCTGGCATCCGCTAGGATTGAATTACCTGCCTGCAGGACAAACACATCCCCCGGAACCAGCTTTTTACTATCAATCTGTATTTTTTTACCGTCACGAATTACATCAACATAAGTTGGATGCATGTTATTCAGCACATCTGTGGCTTTCTTAGCAGCACGTTCCTGCCAAAAACTAAACAAACCATTGATGACATTAACTAACCAAATAGCAATACCTAATTCAACTGTACCTGAAATGATGGCAATCAGCCTTGAAATCCAAAGCGAAATTTCCATTGTACTAATAAAGTTTTAAAAAATGTTTTCCATTCAGATTCTGCAGCAGCCTTTTTAATGGTATTTTCACCATATTTATTCAGTCGCCTGTCAGCTTCTTCTGACGTTAAACCATCAGCAGAGGAATGTAGATTGTCAAAAACGTCTTTAATATCAGTTTGAGCATATAGTTCACGGATCTTTTTTCGTCCATTCTACATACGCCTCCTAACAAAAATTATTCGCTTACACTTATAGTTCTAACTGTATCACTTTTTATTCGAAATAGTCATAATCAGGCCTCCATTTCCCATGGTATACTTGTTTTAGTTAATATTTCTTTATATCAAAATGGAGGCCATATATGAAGGTTTTAATCGGAGGATATACTAAAAAAACTTCAAAAGGAATTTACGAATTGCCCTTTACTGGTGAAAATAACGATGCTCGTTTAGGCAAGGCTGAAAACATTGTCAGCGTTGGCGGACCTACTTATTTCCAAAAAGATAGCGATTTAATTTTTGCAATCAATAATGCCGGTGACAAGGGCGGCATTAGCGTTTTTAAAGTAAATGAAGGCGGCTCAAACGAAGTTGATCGCTACTTAACATCTGGCTCTTCACCAGCTTACGTAGGCATCAACCGTGATAAGAAATTGCTTTACACTGCTAACTACCACACCGCAGTTCTATCAGTATTTCATTATAATGACAGTGGCAAGCTTGACTTGATCACTACCACTACCCACAAGCCTGAAAGCTTAGGCCCTCGTCCAGAACAAGCAGATGGTCCTCACCCACACTTCTTCGACGAAACTCCTGCCGGCAATTTAGTTTGCTGCGACTTGGGCAATGATACCGTTGATTTTTATCGCCTTGAAAATAATGAATTAAAGCACTTGGCACAATACAAAAACGAAGCTGGTTTTGGCGATCGTCACATCGTATTTTCTAAAGATGGCAACTACTTCTACGTTGTTGGTGAACTTTCTAGCAAGATTAATGTAGTTAAATTCAACGAAAACACCTGGGACTTCGAAGATATTGCTACTTACAAGACTATTCCAGACGACTTTACCGACCATAACGGTGCTGCTGCCGTTTACATCAGTAACGATGGCAAATACATTTATGTTTCTAACCGCGGCCACAACTCAATCGTCGTCTTCAAAGTAAGCGATAATCATACTTTGAGCTTAGTTCAACGCGTTTCAACTTTTGGCGACTTCCCACGTGACTTCAACTGGGACGAAAGCGAAAAATACCTAGTAGCAGCAAACCAAAATTCTGATAACGCAACTCTTTATTTGAGAAACGGCGGTACTGGAACTTTAACCCCTATTCAAAAAGATATCGAAGTGCCTGAAGGTACCCGCGTTTTATTCACTAAATAATTTTTTCAAGCTATGGCAAAAGCGTCATAGCTTTTTTATTGTCAAAAATTAAAGTAGAATAGAGTTAAAGACTATGTATAGAAGGTGACGAAGTGAAACGAAAAATTATTCGTATTAGTTTATTTATTTTAGGCGGCATATTAGGTTTGCTTCTTTTATATAAACTGTATTTAAGCTACCTGCCTGAATTAAGATTATTGACTAACTTTGATCACCACAATGAAGAGCTGCTAGTAAAAATGGTCCGTAGCCATGGTATTGAAGATCTAGCTTTTCTATTCGTTTTAAACGCTATTTGCGTAGCCATTCCTGGTTTATCCAATGGTATCTTCTGTGTGTTAAACGGTATTTTGTACGGACCGGCATTTGGCTTTATTATTAATTGGATCAGTGATATCTTAGGTCAGATCATTCTGATGGAACTATTGCGGAAATTATATGATCTGAGAAACATCTCGCACAGCAAGATTTATAAATTGCTAACGACACAAAAATATCCAATGATTGCTTTAACGATTGGTTATCTGATTCCATTCATCCCGAGTGCGACGGTTAGTTATGTCAATGTCATGATTAACAAAAAACAATTCAAGAAGCAAATCATTCCAATTATCATTGGTGTTGCCCCATTTGCTTATATTTACGCCTACGGTGGCGACTCCATCCTGCACTTAGACAGCAGCCGTATCATCAAGGCCGTGATCATGTTTATCGTCATTGCTTTGATTGCCGCAGTAATTTTATTAATCATGAAAAGTCTTAAAAAGCACGCAAAAAAAGCTTGAGCATCGCTCAAGCTTTTTATTTATGGTTTATTTCAAATTAAATCAAGTTAGCTTCCTTGAGTAATTCTTCAACCCAAGTTCTCTTGATCTTCTTCATCCCGGTCTTCACAGCTAATTTTTCAGGAAGTGGCATGTCTTGATCAACCAACTTCTTCTTGTCTGACATGTAGTACATAGCACGAAGAAGTTGACGAATGTCGTAGATTGAGTCAAATACTTCTGGAACACCACGATCAACGTTAAGAAGTGTGTAGACAGCTTCCATAGCAGTTCTTACTGAGTATTCAGTGGTGAAGACAGTATCTCTGGTTGGTGATTCAGCGAAGTTACCAATGAAGGCAATGTTTACAGAACCATCTGGAACAACAGCTGGACGGTCACCATCATGACGAGGCATGAAGTAACTAGTGATGTATGGCATGTAAACAGGAACAGTGTTCATATTTTCTTCACTAGCCATTTCACTAATTTGACTTTCTGGAACACCTAAGTGGTACAAAAGCTCTTCTGCAATTTCCTTACCAGTACAGTCAACAACTCTCTTCTTGATGTAGTTACCTTCAGTGTCTGAGTAAAGTGCGTAGATCCAAACAACAATTTGGTTTGGCTTTTGACTCTTGAAGTGTGGTTGACGGTGAATGGTGAAGCTAAGTTCCCAGTTAGAGTCAACAATAGTGATAATACCACCAGTGTTAACCTTGCCATCGTACAAGCTACGCTTAGTCAAACGTTCAAAGTATGGGGCAAGCTTCTTGTTTTCCAAAGTTGCCGTCGCAGAAACAAACCAACTACGTTCTGGAATGTTTTCACAGAAGACATCTGGGTGACCAAATTCAGGATCTTGTTTGGCCAAGTTTTCCCATAACTTCCAAGAACTACCCTTAGCGTGAGTAATTGGAGCTGGGGTATTTTGGTTACCATAAGTTGAACTTTCAGTAATTGAACCATTGGTAATGAAGACAATGTCATCTGGAGTTAATGGAATTTCAGTTTCCTTACCGTTTTGGGTCATAATGATCTTCTTAGCAATCTTTTCATTGCCTTCGTGATCTACCTCGACGTTTTGTACATGGCAATCATATTCAAATTGAACGCCATGATCTTTAAGATAAGCAAGAAGTGGTTTAACCATTGATTCATATTGGTTGTACTTATTGAACTTCAAAGCAGTGAAGTCTGGCAAACCATCAATGTGGTGGATAAAACGCATTGCATAACGACGCATTTCAGCTACTGAGTGCCATTTTTCAAAGGCAAACATAGTTGACCAGTATGACCAGAAGTTAGTCTTAAAGAAGTCATCGCTGAAGAATTCTTCAATTGTTTCTCCTTCAAGTTCCTTTTCAGGGGTCATGATCAATTTAACAATTTCGTTAGCGCATTTGCCCAAACCATATTGACCATCACTTGGTAAACGATCACCACGGTTGTAAATCAAACGACAATTTGATGAGTTAGGGTCTTCTTTATCAAGCCAGTAGTATTCGTCAAGGTATGATGCACCTGGAATTTCCAAACTTGGAATTGAACGATACATATCCCACAAACATTCAAAGTGGTTTTCCATTTCACGTCCACCACGAACAACGAATCCGGCATTTGGACGATCAGCACCGTCAAGTGAACCACCTGCTACAGGAAGTTCTTCTAAGACATGAATACGTTCGCCCTTCATTTGGGCATCACGTACTAAGAATACTGCTGCAGAAAGACCAGCCAATCCACTACCAATAATGTAAGCAGACTTTTTATCTACACCTTCAGGCTTTTTAGGATCTGCGAAGGCTTCATAATTACCATTGGAATAATACATAAAGATGTCCTCTTTTCTGTACACGAATAGTTTTATATTACACTTCTAATTTTAAAGAAAACGTTTTCTTTATGCAAGCTTTTTAGTAGTGAATTCTAATAGCTTTAGAATTTTTTATTAATTAGCTTTTGCCAGAGATTTTGCATATCACTTGGATCAGAAATTTCAACGGTTTTATCTTTTTCGCTATTAACAGGATCAGGAAAGCTTAAATAAAAACAGTTTAAAGCCTGACGGGAAAAAGAATCCTTTACTCCATATAATTGATCGCCATAAAGGGGATGACCTAAATAGGCCATATGAACACGGATTTGATGCGTTCTACCAGTTAATAAGCGCAATTCCACTAGACTAGCTCCCGGCACTTGTTTAAGCACCTTGTACTCTGTCTGAGCAGATTTACCATCTGGAATTACCCCTCGTTTTACACCTGAATCGATTTTGCCAATTGGTTCATCAATTAAACCAGTTAATTCAGTAGATTCAAAGTTGCCATGCACAATCGCATGATATTTTTTGATAAATCGCTCTTTGCCAATCTTACTAAAACGGGCATGGGCTACAGCATTTTTACCGACCAGCACTAAACCTGACGTATCACGATCTAGCCTAGTAATTACGTGCGGCTTTAAATCTTTTGCTCCCTTGCGAGTAAAATAGCCCATCAAACGATTAACGATGGCATCATTATCCTCATAGCGTGATGGAATTGACAACACACCTGCTGGTTTATTCAAAATAATATAATTCTTCGTTTCTAAAACTGGCTCTACCGGATTATTAGACGGCTTTAAAAAATCATTTTTCTTTTCTTCGCCAGTCACAAAAATCACTTCATCATTCGTTTTCAAGTGAAAGCTGGTATATCGTCTTTTATGATTGACCAAAATTAAGCCATTATTGTATCGAGCATGTTTCAATGCTTGATGTGAAAATCCTTTTTTTAACAAAAAAGAGCCCAATTTTTTTGGGTCTCTTTCTTGCACAATTAGTTTAAATAAACTAGTCATTCTTGCTATCTCCAATAAATGCATCTTGTACACGTGACCAAAAATGATGGTGGCCAAAACGATCAAATTGAATTGAATGATGTGAAATACGATATTCAATCTTCTTGGCATTTCTAACATCAATTCTGGCCCCGTCTACTGTCATTACAAAGTGATCTGCGTTAGGAACAATTGTAATCCATTGATCAGGTGCAATCACGATTGGAGCAGACAATGTTCTAAACACACGGTTGTTGATTGAAGCAATTTCTGTCATTTGCAGTGCTTTTAAGCGAGGATGGATAACCGCACCACCTAGCGACTTGCTGTAAGCAGTCGAACCTGTAGGAGTTGAAACACAGAGGCCGTCACCACGGAAGTTTTCAAACAATTCATCGTTGATATAAACATCAGCTTCCAGCGTATGCGATACTCTTTTAACGGCAGATTCATTGACTGCTAGATGATAACGCGTTTCACCAGATTCCGTTAGCATCTTAATTTCAAGCAATGGATATTTAGCAACTTCGCCATCAGTTAACAGCAATGCGTCAACCATTTTATCGACATCATAATTACGCCAATCAGTATAAAAGCCTAGGTGCCCTGTGTGAACACCAACAAAGCGCACAGAATCAACTTGATTTTCATAACGATGAAAAGCGTTGATCAGTGTCCCGTCTCCTCCAACACTAATTACCACATCCGGATATTTAGCATCAAAAATGACGCCTTTTTCTTTAAGCAATTTTTTCAAATAGGCCACTGTTTGCAGCGTCTTATCATAGTTATTATGCGCAATTGTTACTTTCATGATTTTTCCTTACCCTTGTTTTTGGTAAAAATCTTTTGAGCTTCTTGGACCTCATCCTTAATTGATGACATTTCTTCATCAAGCTTATAAGCAGCTTCAGCGGTAGACTTTAGTCTCTTAGAAATATCGTCTGGATAAACACCCTTGTATTTATAATTCAAAGTATGCTCAACAGTAGCCCAGAAATTCATTGCTAAAGTTCTGATTTGAATTTCTGCAATTAAAGTCTTAGGACCCTCTGGCAAATATACCGTGTAGTTAATTACCATATGGTAGGAACGATAACCTGAAGGCTTGGCATTTTGAATGTAATCACGCTCTTCAACTACCTCCATGTCATCGCGAGCATGAATCAAATCAACTACCTTGTAGATATCATCCACAAACTGAGTAACGATTCGAATTCCGGCAATATCTTGCATGTCAGTCTCAATTACATCAGGACTGATTACTCTTCGAGTCATTTTTTCTTTAATTGAATCTACTGTTTTTACTCTACCAATTACAAATTCAATTGGTGAATGTTCTCCCCTAGTTAAAAAGCCTTGTCTAAGGGAACGAAATTTAACCTTTAATTCGCGAACTGCTTCATTATAAGGCCACAAGAAAGTATCCCAATCTATGTCCATGAGAAAACATCCCTTTCTTAGCAAACAATATAATTTTAACATATAATTAAGTCATAAGTTTGGAGGAAAAATTATGAGTAAAAATCGTGAAATCGAAGCAAAAACGTTATTATCACAAGATGTCTATCAAAAAATCGTCAATAGTTTTCCCATTAGAGCAGATTTTGTTCAGGAAAATTATTATTTTGATACGCCAGACGACTTGTTAAAAGATCATCGCATCAGCCTCAGAATTAGAATTTACGCTGATCATGCGGAACAAACAATGAAGGTGCCTGACCTTAATCCTGTCCAAAAGAAATTCCATGAAGTTATCGAAATCAACGACAATTTAACTCATGACCAAGCCAAAAAGCTAGTTGCACAAGAACACGTTGATTTTCAAGGCAACATTGGAGACTACCTTGACCAACACTTCTCTGACCAAAAAGAGCAACTACAACTTTTCACTTGGAGTAAAACCCGTCGTATTTTAATGAACGGCCTACAAAATTGTGAACTAACTTTAGATGCTACATCTTATCCTGATGGCTATCAAGATTTTGAATTGGAAATTGAAAACACCGATCCGGCTTTAATCAAACAAGTGCAAACTGAACTTGAGCATGATTATGGCTTTAAGCAAACAAAAGCCAACACTAATCAAAATAAAATTGCCCGCGCAAGCGCTCACAGAAAATAGTATATAGAAAATAAAGCATATTTTTTGTCACTGATTTTTTTTCTTGCTAAAGTAACAATGAATAAACCACAAAGAGGTCGAGAGTATGTTTGAGATTTTTCTATTCATCAATCCAATAGGGATTTACTGTTTTGATACAGAAAAACTAATTCGCAATACTGTTGATGAATTAGGGATTGATGTTTGCTACCACTACGTTCCCATTGCTAATGTTTGTTTAGTTAAAGATGATATGATTCGCAGACGCCAAGATGGCCAAAAATCATCGGATATCAGCAGTATTTCTACTGCAACTTACGAAGCTTTGCGCAACTACCATGCTATTAAATTAAGCTATGGCAACAAGAAGGCACGCAGATATTTATACGAATTGCAAAAACATCTAAGTAAAGATGCTTCAGTATATACACCGGAATTGTTCCAAAAAATCATCGACAAGTTGAACATTAAAGCGTCAACGATTAATGCCATTAAACAGGGAGATTATCTAAAAGCCTCAATTGAAGACGATCAAAAACTAGCCAACCAATGGAACGTTAAATCTACGCCAACCATCGTTTTATTTGATGAAAATGATGATCAAAACGGCGTGCTATTGGATGGCCCAGTTAGTCAACAAGATTTGGTTACCCTACTAATGCCGGGCTGTGAAAAAGACTTTTCCGATTTTCTACCCTTACAAAATCACTTGCGTCTCATCTAATTAAGACGCTTTTTTTGTAGGTAATTGATTAATACATTCTCATCTCCAGGATTGCGATATTTAATAAAGATACTATTAGGTAAATCCTCTAAGCTTAATTTCTGTTGATAAAGCAGCTCTGCTACTTTTAAACCCAATTTGCTTTTCTGCTTAATCTGACGCTGGACATATTTTCTTTGGTTAACGGGATTGCCCACATACTTTTTCAACTTCGGCCTAAAATTCCAGAACTGTCTAATACCTATTTCATCGAGTACGAAATATTTAGTTTGATAGCGAAGCTTTTTCGTAACTGCTTCTTGCAAAACATTAAATTTTAGACAAAAGCAATTCTTTGCTGGATTAACTTCTAAATAATAGTTACCCCATCTTTTGTTTCTCCTAAAAAAGATCAATTGCGTATGTTTTAAACTGTGCTTTAAATAGTGGAGCTGTCCTACGACCCAAATATCAGTTACGCCAATTTTCTGATATAAAGAATGCCGATGTTTAAATTCAGCATCACTTAACGGTGCACACTGAATTTCGAATGCTAAATTTTCAGCAACTAACACATCTGCTCTAAGCTGACCATCGGCTAGTGGTATTTCTACTGCCGCATCAAATCCCGCAGCAGTTAATGCCGCCTTAAACAGCATTTTTGATTGATGATGTTCTTCTTTTTCACCCATTAAATTAGTGTAACTAGTCAAATGTTTAAAAAAAGCAGATTTTTTCTCCGAAACAATCAGAATTACTTTCTTATTGCAGTGCGGACAACGATATATTTCTTGATTTAATTTCTTTTGTCTTGAATTAACAAGGTAAGCTTCACTTACCGCAAGCACTAATTTTTTATCTAACATGGCTGCATACATATTTTTTCACCCATGTTTTATTACGCAAAAAAGAGACGGATTTTTCTTCCGTCTCTTTTTCTTTATAAATTCTTAATCATTTAGCTTGTTTAAGAAAGTAATAGCGAATATGACCTAAAGCGTCTTGACTCATCAAGCACTTACCAGTTTCTTTAACTGTGTTCATTTCTTCATCATCAATCTTAATGCCGTATTCATTGGCAATTGCCCAAGCATCAGCAGGCTTTAATTCAGCATAATCTTCATCAAGAAAAGCCAATTCCAAATAGTATTGACCACGTTGATAATACAAACTTGAAGCCAAATCGCTCACTCTCAAATTATCAGCTAGTTCAATTACATTGCCTAACTCAGTAAATTGATATGCGTGACGCTTTTGGAACTTCCAATATTCATTATTATTACCAGCTGCACTGACATTAGCTTCATTTTCTTCTTGCGTTAGCGGATCAACTTCGGTATTTAAATCGTCTTTGGGATCAAGATCGAAAAAGCTTCTTCTTGAATCGGAGTCCGCCTGTGTTGAATCACTATCATCGCTCATTGAATCACCCATCATCTTACGCAAATTATTTGCGTCTTCGGGTTGAACTTTAGTAATCATTAAATCAAGGCCGCCATTATTTGGCATTACTTGGAAAGTTACAGGCACACCCTTGGTAAAGGTATGATCTGTATCAACTTCTGCAAGGATTGAGTAAAAGAATTGTTGAATCTTATCTTTATCACCCAAAAGATCAAGGACTTTAAGGCCGCGACGTGCTAATTCTTCCTTATCAATTCTGACCCTAATTGTATTTTTATTAATATGATCTACTTGCACAGGATCTCACCTCCATGAATCATTATAGTATATTGTAGCGTACTTTTTGTCTAAAATAAAAGTGTTAGCATTAACACTAACACTTTCGAAAATTTTATAAATCTGCAATCTTTTGTGCTTCAGCCAATTCTAAGCGACGCACCTTGCGTGGCAAGAATCGACGAATTTCATCTTCATTATAACCTACTTGAAGTCGACGATCATCCATGATGATTGGTCTTCTCAAAAGACTTGGATTCTTTTCTACTAAATCAAGTAACTGATCAATTGATAAATCATCTAAATTGATTTTCAATTGTTGAAAAGCTCTTGAGCGGGTAGAAATGATTTCTTCTGTACCATTTTCGGTCATACGCAAGATTCTCAACAATTCTTTCTTAGTTAATGGCTCAGAAAAGATGTTTCTTTCCTTAAAAGGAATATTGTGCTTTTCAAGCCAAGCTCTGGCTTTACGGCATGAGGTACAACTAGGAGATACATATAAATCTACCATAAAAATCACGCTCCTCAGAACAAATAATTGTATACGTTCTTTAACTTATAACCAGTATAACACACTAACTTCTTTTTTGTAAGTGCCTATTTTATCTTTTATATTAATTTCCTAGTATATCTTAAATAAAAAGCGTGAATTATTTGTGAAGAATTTATTTGTTTTATTTAAAAATTAACAAATAGACACAAAAAAGAGACCAAAACTGGTCTCATTTTGTGATCTAATATGAAAATTACTTGTTAATCTTCTTCATTAAGTCTTCGACTAATTTTTCATTTTCTTCAGCAGTTTCTGAAACGAAGCATGCTTCATTAGCCAATTCCTTAAGATCCTTAGTATCAAACTTCTTCATTAAGCTTCTGATACGTAAGATTGAAGTTGCACTCATTGAGTATTCATCAAGTCCCATTGAAAGTAAGATTGGGAACATGGTATTATCACCGGCAGCTTCACCACACATACCACACCAAATACCATTTTCGTGAGCAGCATCAATAGTGTGCTTGATCAAACGAAGTACTGATGGGTTATATGGTTGGTACAAGTATGATACGTTGTCGTTACCACGGTCAGCAGCCATAGTGTATTGGATCAAGTCGTTAGTACCGATTGAGAAGAAGTCAACTTCCTTAGCGAATTGATCAGCCAAAACAGCAGCTGCAGGAACTTCGATCATCATACCAACTTGTAAGTCATCGCCGACCTTAACGCCCTTTTCGATTAACTTTTGCTTTTCGTCATTCAAAATAGCCTTAGCTTGACGAAGTTCAGCCAATGTACCAATCATTGGGAACATAATACCAAGCTTACCGTATGCTGAAGCACGAAGCAAAGCTCTTAATTGGGTACGGAAGATCTTTTCGTTCTTAAGTGAAAGACGAATAGCACGTACACCTAAGAATGGGTTCATTTCTTCTGGCAAGTCCCAGTAATCTAGGTGCTTGTCACCACCGATATCCATAGTTCTAATGATGACTTGCTTGCCGTTCATGCCTTCGATAACTTTCTTGTAAGCTTCGAATTGATCATCTTCTGTTGGGAAGTCTGAAGAATCCATGTACAAGAATTCAGTTCTGTACAAACCAATGGCTTCAGCACCATTTTCATGTACACCTGGCATGTCATTAGGAGTACCGATATTAGCAGCAATGGTAAATTTCTTACCATCAGCAGTAAGTGAAGGTTCATCCTTCAACTTCTTCCATTCAGCCTTTTGCTTAAGGAAGTCTTCACCCTTCTTCTTGTAGTCTGCAATTTGGTCATCGCTTGGAGCAATGATTGCAGTACCATCAAGACCGTCATCAATTAACATATCGCCGTTCTTAACGTCTTTAGTAATTGAATCAGTACCAACTACGGCTGGTAATTCAAGTGAACGGGCCATAATTGCTGAGTGAGCAGTACGACCACCTACATCAGTAACAAAGCCCTTAACGTACTTCTTGTTAAGTTGAGCAGTGTCACTAGGAGTTAAGTCATGAGCTACAACAATAACTTCATGATCAATTGAAGCTGGGTTTGGTAATTCCTTGCCAAGAAGGTGAGCCATAATACGCTTTGAAACGTCACGTACATCAGCAGCACGTTCTTGCATGTAAGGATTATCAGTCATGCCTTCAAAAATTGAGATGAACTTTTGAGCAGTTTCATCAAGAGCAGCTTCTGCATTAATCTTGGAGTCCTTAATTTCATTCTCAATAGCACCAGTAAATTCTGGGTCATTTAAAATCATTAAGTGAGCTTCAAAAACTTGGGCTTCTTCTTCACCCAAGCTCTTCTTAGCTGTATCACGAATCTTTTCAACTTCAGTAGTTGATTCCTTAATAGCATCCTTGTAACGTAATACTTCTGAATCAACATCACTGATTGAAGATTTTGAGAATGAAAGATCAGGCTCTACAAGAAGATATGCTGGAGCAATGGCAATACCATCACTTGCAGCAATTCCCTTTAAAGTCTTGGTCATTATTCAGCTAAACCTTCTTTTTTCATAGTGTCAGCAATTGCGTCTAATGCGTCCTTTTCGTCGTCACCTTCAGCAGTAATAGTAACGTCTGCGTTTTGGCCAACACCAAGTGACATAACGCCCATGATTGACTTCAAGTTTACTGACTTGCCGTTGTATTCCAAGTTAACATCTGAACCGAACTTTGAAGCAGCTTGTACTAAAAGAGTAGCTGGACGTGCATGAATACCTGTTTCTGCAATAATATGAAAATCGCGTTTTTCCATTATGAATATCTCCTTTAAAATTGAAAAATTAAACTGGTAATAAATACCCATTCGAGTACTAGATTATCATGTTTTTACGGTTAAGACAACAATAATGTAACAGTTTACATCATTTGCTTACCAGTATTCGTCGCGGTATAAACAATAGAACCGCCTCTTTTAGCCCTACCAGTAATATACTGTCGCTTGCCATAATTCCTTATAGTCTTTTGAAGCTCAAAGGCATCTTCAGGTTTGACCTCATACTCTTTGATTTCGCCTGAAACCAATTGGTCCAAAATCTTTTGATAATCCAAAAACATCACCACACTTTCCAGATTTTATAATTTTTTTACACTTTATTCTACTCTTTATACTAAATTTTCAAAAATATTAATATTTTGTCTATCCTTACAAAAAATAAGTTCATTAGTGCTTAGCACTTGACTAAGGCGAGTGCTAATAATATAATTTTGGTACAGTTTAAATGAAAGGCGGTAAGAATATTTGCTTTGCCAAAATTGTCATGAACGGCCTGCCTCTATTCATCTTTTTACCAAGGTGAACGGCCAAAGCCGAGAGATTAATTTATGTCAACACTGTTATCAAGAATTAAGAAATCAACAAGGAAATCTAGAAAATATGAATAACAATAATAACGAATTTTTTGGCGACTTTGATGATTTATTCAACGCATTAAACGGAAATAACAACAATGCCGCAAACAACAATAATATTGGAAACAACGACCCAAGAATGCAAATGGGTGGTGGCAACGGAAACGGTGGTCAAGGCGGCAGAAGCTTGCTTGATCAATATGGTACAGATTTAACCGCCCTTGCTAAGAAAGGCAAAATCGACCCAGTAATCGGCCGTGATAAAGAAATCGCCCGTGTCATTGAAATTTTAAACAGAAGAACTAAAAACAACCCAGTTTTAATTGGTGAAGCTGGTGTTGGTAAGACTGCTGTAGTTGAAGGACTTGCTCAAGAAATCGTTGACGGTTCTGTTCCAGCTAAACTGCAAAAAAAGCGTATCATTTCCTTAAATGTAGTATCACTTGTTCAAGGTACTGGTATCCGTGGTCAATTTGAACAAAGAATGGAACAATTGATCAAGGAATTACAACAAAATGACGATATCATCCTATTTATTGATGAAATTCACGAAATTGTTGGTGCCGGAAATGCTGAAGGCGGTATGGACGCCGGCAACATTATTAAGCCTGCCCTAGCTCGTGGCGAACTGCAATTAGTAGGTGCTACTACTATTAAGGAATACCGCGATATTGAAAAGGATTCAGCTTTAGCAAGAAGATTCCAACCTGTTGAAGTTAAGGAACCTTCAATTGATGAAACTACCCGTATTTTAAAGGGTATTCAAAAGCGTTACGAAGATTACCACCACGTTCACTACACAGACGATGCTATTGAATCTGCTGCTAAGCTTTCTGCTCGCTACATTCAAGATAGATTCTTGCCTGACAAGGCCATTGACTTACTTGATGAAGCTGGTTCAAGAATGAACTTAACTATTCCTTATATTGATAAGGATAAGATGCAAGAAAGAATCAATGCAGCTGAACAATTAAAGGAAGAAGCCTTGAAGAATGAAGACTACGAAAAGGCTGCTTACTACCGTGATCAAATTGATAAATACAAAAAGGTAAAGGATCAAAAAGTTGACCCTGACAAATCCCCAGTTATTACCAGCAAGATCATGAACAAGATTGTTGAAGAAAAGACTGGCATCCCTGTCGGCGATATTCAAAAGCAAGAAGAAAATCAATTGCAAAATTTGGCTAGTGATTTGAAAGCTCACGTTATTGGTCAAGACAAGGCTGTTGACAAAGTTGCTCGTGCTATTCGTCGTAACAGAATCGGTTTCAACAAGTCTGGTCGTCCAATTGGTTCCTTCTTATTCGTAGGACCTACTGGTGTTGGTAAGACTGAACTTGCTAAACAACTTGCTAAGCAAATGTTTGGTTCAGAAGATGCCATGATTCGTTTCGATATGTCTGAATACATGGAACAATATTCTGTATCTAAGTTGATTGGTTCAGCTCCTGGTTACGTTGGCTACGAAGAAGCTGGTCAATTGACTGAACAAGTTCGTCACAACCCATACAGCTTGATTTTGCTTGACGAAATTGAAAAAGCTCACCCAGACGTTTTGAACCTCTTCTTGCAAATCTTAGATGATGGTCGTTTGACTGATTCACAAGGTAGAACTGTTTCATTCAAAGATACAATCATCATCATGACTTCTAACGCAGGTCAAGGCATCAAGAATGCTAGCGTTGGTTTCGCTG
Source organism: Lactobacillus sp. N54.MGS-719 (assembly GCF_000980505.1). Classification (NCBI taxonomy): domain Bacteria; kingdom Bacillati; phylum Bacillota; class Bacilli; order Lactobacillales; family Lactobacillaceae; genus Lactobacillus; species Lactobacillus sp. N54.MGS-719. The sequence goes on along the minus strand of NZ_LARO01000005.1, from coordinate 35,145 downwards.
CTGAAAATGAAGACGAAAGTAATGAATCAGCTAGAAACAACATGAGTCAATTCTTCAAGCCTGAATTCCTTAACCGTCTTGATGACGTCATTGAATTCAACGAATTGACTAAACCTGACTTACTTAAGATTGTTGACTTGATGCTTGCTAACACGAACAACATGGTTAAGGATCAAGGTTTGTACATTGATGTTACCGATGCAGCTAAAGAAAAATTAGTTGACGAAGGCTTCAACCCTGCTTTAGGTGCACGTCCACTTCGTCGTACCATTCAAGAAGAAATCGAAGATAAGGTTGCTGACTACAAGCTCGACCACACTGACAGCAAGAACTTAAAGGCTGATGTCAAAGATGGCGAGATCGTAATTAGCGAAGAATAATTAACAAACAAATAAACAAACTCATTCAAGTTATACGCAAAAAGATTCCGAGATTAATATCTTAGAACCTTTTTTGTTAATTACTAAAATTAATACAAGTTTTATAAGTAAAAATAAATATATGTATCTTGTTTTGCGGTATACTAAAATTAAGAGAAAAAGCTAAGAGAGACAGGTGAAATCCATGCATTTAATCGATGTAACCAATAACTATTCTGATTTGGTTCAAAGTCAGCTTAACACTACTGATGCCAACTACGTTAAGGTATATTCTTTAGGCAATACTTCAGTCATTTATACTGAAAGCAAAAATGCAATCGGTATTGCGCTTGAAAACCACAATCGCCGCGTTCGTGAAGATGAAGTTGAATTCATTATTAAACGTTTGCTCGAGAATTATGATTCTTCATACACTTTAACTGTTGATAAGAGCCGTCACGTAATTGAAATTCACGTTGACAAATAATTACAGAATTTAAAGATAACAAAAGGAGAACTACAAACGTAGTTCTCCTTTTTTACGTCTATTATAACTTTTCAGTTAATTTAACATCTGGATATTTGTCGTGGAAGAAACGTTCTGCAAATTCATTTTCAAATAAGAATAATGGATTGCCATAGCGGTCCTTAACCAGCAAGTTACGGCTGTTAGACATTCTTGGATCAAGTTGATCTGGATCAATCCAACGAGCCACACGGTGACCGATACTGTTCATTTCAACTTCTGAATTATATTCGTTCTTCATTCTGAATTGGAATACTTCAAATTGCAATTGACCAACAGCACCTAAAATGTATTCATCAGTTTGGTAATTGCGGTAAAGCTGAATGGCACCTTCTTGAACCAACTGGTTCATCCCCTTATGGAATGACTTCTGCTTCATCACGTTCTTAGCAGTTACACGCATGAACAATTCAGGGGTAAATTCCGGAAGTGGTGGATAAACAATCTTACGCTTGCCAGCATAAATACTGTCACCAATTTGGAAATTACCAGTATCATACAAACCAACGATATCACCTGCAACCGCATCTGAAACTTGCACACGTTCACTAGACATGAACTCTGTTGCATTATTCAAACGGATTGGCTTATCAGTTCTAGCTAAGGTTACATCCAAGCCCTTCTTAAATTCACCACTACCAATACGAACAAAGGCAATACGGTCACGGTGGTGTGGGTTCATGTTAGCCTGAATCTTGAAGACAAAGCCTGAAAATTCAGGATCTTCTGGGCTCAATTCTTCATCCCCATTTACAGTATGGCTTTCTGGAGCTGGAGCCAAATCAACGAAGCTATTCAAGAATGTTTCTACACCAAAGTTGGTCAAAGCTGAACCAAAGAAGACAGGAGTTTGATCACCCATCGCAATCTTTTCACGGTCAAACTTGTTACCAGCTTCCTTAATCAAGTCGATTTCATCAAGGGTATCCTTAAATTGTGGATCTTGACTAAGTGGTTCACTATCAGGCAAAGTACCTTCATCATTCAATGGTAAGAAACGATCTTGACCATCTTTACGGTAAAGTTCAACGCGTTTGCTAGCAATATCGTAAAGACCCTTCAAGGTTTGACCTGAACCAATTGGCCAGTTCATTGCCACACCTTCGATGCCAAGCAAATCTTCTAGTTCAGCAATCAAATCTAGTGGTGGACGACCATCACGGTCAAGCTTGTTCATAAAGGTAAAAATTGGAATACCACGTTTTTTAACAACCTTAAACAATTTCTTAGTTTGAGGTTCGATACCCTTAGCTGAGTCAATTACCATGACTGCTGAGTCAACGGCCATCAATGTACGGTAAGTATCTTCAGAGAAGTCTTGGTGACCTGGCGTATCCAAAATATTGATCCGCTTGCCCTTATATTCAAACTGCATAACTGAACTAGTAACGGAAATACCACGCTTTTTTTCGATTTCCATCCAGTCACTAGTTGCGTAGTTACCTGTCTTACGTGCCTTAACGGTACCTGCCTTACGAATTACCCCACCAAAAAGCAGCATTTGTTCAGTAATAGTCGTTTTACCTGCGTCAGGGTGTGAAATAATCGCAAAGGTTCTTCTTTTATTTACTTTATCTGCTAACTCTTTATCCATTAGTCCTTTTTATCTTCTTCCTTTTTTAGTCCATCTTCTGACAGCAATACTGTCAACAATCTCGAGCCCTTCATTCTTCTGGTGGTAAGCGTCTTGCCATCTCCAATATCAACTGTCAACTTTTCCCCTTTTGCTGGAATTACCTTTAGAGTATTGATAACGTACCCAGCTACTGTATCGACATCTTCCATTTCAAGATGCGTACCAAATTGCTCGTTAAATTCATCAAGTGGCATCTTGCCGTAAATAATGTATTTATGAGGTGCAATTTGATTATACAAAACTTCTGTATGATCGACTTCATCATCGATATCACCGACGATCTCTTCAACCAAGTCTTCAATTGTTGCTAGACCAGTAACACCGCCATATTCGTCCATCAAAATAGCCAACTGCCTTTGTGTCTGCTGCATTTCCATCAGCAAGTCTCCTAATTCAGCTGTTTCAGGTGCAAATAATGGTTCGATCATTACGTCTTCATAATCGAGATTTTCAAAGCCTTTTTGCTTAGCCATGCGCAAAACGCTTCTGATATGAATGACGCCAACGATCTTATCTTTATCTCGTTTATAAACTGGGACACGTGAATAAGGCTCACGTAAAATCTCATCCAAATTATCCTGAAGGCTCACTTCCGCATCAACCATGAATGCATCCGTTCTTGGCACCATTACTTCACGGGCCGTTTTACCTTGAAATTCAAGGATTCCTTCAAGCATTGAAAATTCTTTGTCGTCAATTTTATGACTATCATGTAAATTAACGATTTCTTTTTCTAAATGATCTTTAGTTTCTTCTTTTTTATCGCCTGATAGTTTATTTTTCAAGCGGTCAAAAAAATTATCCGCTCCAGGATCACTACTCATTTGTATACTCTCTTTCTTAAAAAGTCATCTAAATAAAGATATTATAGCATACAGCAAGTGTCATTATGTTAAAATAGCACATAAGACTAAGGAGGTTGGATACAATGAAAAAAAGCCACGTCTTGCTTGTTTTCACATTTTTATTGCTTATCCCATATATTTGCAGTCTAGCAATTATTGGTATTGGCTATAATGCATTGGTACTGCACTCAGCAGAGATCTGCCGTACGATCATCGGAGCTTTAGTTGGCTCAATCATCATGTTTGCTGTTAAGGCAACAATTCAACGTCCAGTTGATTTATTAGCCGTTCAAACCAATGATGGCTTGTTAAAACAACTTTTGCGTTTCTTCAGTATTAGACGACGCTACTTCTTGCTGTTCGCTAATATTGTTCTAGACTTCATTTTATGCTTTGCATCAACATATCTAGTCCGTTCAATTATGACCCTAGACCAAATCGTAGGCAATTCAATCGGATTCGTGTTGTTGATTATGTTCGTTTCAACTTGTCTTGGAGCTTACGTCGAATACGACAACTTATCAATCGATCCGCAACAACATTAATTTTTATTTATTTACTGACCTTTAAGTAGAAATCTTGGGTCAGTCTTTTTGTATCCAGATCAAGATCCCAAACCATGTATGGTGTATCGCTGTCACCTAAGTTTTGGTAAACCTTAACACCGTTGTCCATTACTTTTTTAACAAAAGTAGAAACCGTGCTAGTTAAAGGCAAATTGAAGAAAACAAGGTTTTGATTTTCTTGAACTTCTTCATCAACTTCAGCTTTAGGCAAGTCAAATTTCATCAAGCCAGTTGGCACTTTGCTATCTGCATTAGCGATCACGCCGTACCAGTACATGAAATTATCTTCTCCTGAGACGATCAATGCAGTACGTTTATTTTCTAAGTCGTTGTCAGCTAAAAACTTTTGAAAAGTTTCATCATTTTCCATTTGTTGGTTAGCTTCCATGAAACTCTTTTGTGCATTCATCAAGCTAGATGGAAAAGGACGACCTACAAATATTTTTTCATCGATAGTTTTCTTCATTTTTTCTCCTCAACTAATATTCAGCTAATTCACTTAAATCAATTACTTCGCCATTTAAGAAAGCATCAATTTCTCCTGATGAAAAGCCATGACTGAATAAATACTTTTTGATCTTAAATTTGCGCTCTGTTTCATCAAAACGACGGAATCTCTTATACGCCTTAATGCCCTGCTTTTTTAAAGCTTCCATTTGCATATCTTCATCATCTGCCAAATCCAAAGAAGAAATGATTTCGCTGCTAATGCCGCCATCAAAACCATGAGCCAGCAGTTTGCTTCTCATCTTGCGTTCAATTTCTCTTTGTGAGATTTTTCCTACTTGATGCACCATTGACTTAATCACTCTCTGGCCGACGTCAATCCAATCCTCATCATCTATTTCATCAAGCTCTACCTGACTAATTTCGGGATCAACACCTTTTTGCGTTAATTTGCGGAGCAGGCTCTTAGGACCATCGGAACCAACACGAAGGTCATTTTTGATAAAAAGTCTAACATATTGTCGGTCATCCAAATAGCCCAATTCATTTAACTGACTAACAGCGCTATTGGCTGCTTCATCAGAAATCTCGTGCTTTTTCAAATACTGTAAAACTTCAAACACGGTTCGAGGCTCATAACTCAAAAAATGAGCGGCTAAATCACTGGCTTTAGCATCTGCATCAAATTGACGAACTTGTTCAATTTGATCATCATTTAGTTCTTTTCCTTTTAGTAAAACAAATTCAGCTATAGTCTTTTCACTAGCAGAAAAAGCATACTTGCCATCCAAAAAAATATTATAACGTCCTGGGCGCCGTTGTGCACTTACTTTGGTTATCAACACTTGTTTTCACCTCGCAATATTCTAAATTACATGCTAGCAAATTTTTGTAATGCTTGCTAAGAACTTTTTTTAGGTAGTACAATTAGTAGCAATGTAATTTAGTTTTTAGTAGAAAGAATAAGGATAATGAATAGAAAATTTTCCAAGAATAAACAACGCGAAAAAGATGTCATCATTACCATTAAACGCTTAGGCATCAATGGTGAAGGCATCGGTTATTACAAAAAGAAGATCATCTTCATCCCTGGTGCTTTGCCAGGTGAAGTAGTCGTAGCCAAAATCGTGAAGAGCTACCCTCATTACATTGAAGGCGAATTAGTACGCATTAAAGAAAAAAGCCCTGATCGTGTGGACTTCCCTGAAGGCGTTGATCCAGAAATCGGCGGTTTAGAGCTATCACATTTGTCCTACGACAAGCAACTTGAATTCAAGCGCAACAATATGCTTGAGTCACTTAAGAAATATCACCCACGTGGCTACGCTAAATACAAGGTTAAAAAGACTATTCCTGCTCCAGATCCATGGCACTACCGCAACAAGGCACAATATCAAATTGAAAGCGTCCATGGCAAAACCAAGTTGGGTCTTTTTGCACCAAATTCTCACCGTCTAATCGACTTGCCTAAGATGCCAACCCAAAATGAAGACACCCAAAAAACAGAACGTGAAATTAAGGAATTAATCGAAAAATTGCACGTTCCAGTCGCAAACTATCGTCGTCACTTGCCAGGTATTAAGACAGTGGTTGTTCGTCAATCAGAAGCTACTAAAGAAATTCAAGTTACCTTAATTACTATCGACCACAAGCTCAAGAACTTGATCCCACTTGCAAAAGAAATCATGAAGCTCGATCATGTAGTCAGCGTTTATCAAAACGAAACTGAATGGCAAAACCCACAAGTTTGGGGCAACAAGACTGAAAAGTTATTGGGCAAAAACCAAATCGTCGAAGAAATTTTGGGCAAGAAATTCGCTTTGTCTCCACGTGCTTTCTTCCAACTCAACCCTGTTCAAACCGTTAACCTTTATTTAGAAGCCTTAAAATACCTTGACTTAACTCCAGATCAAACTTTAATCGATGCCTATAGTGGTGTAGGTACACTCGGCATTTTAGCAGCTGATCGCGTTAAGCAAGTTATCGGTATTGAAACTATTCCTGAAGCAGTTAAGGATGCGCAACACAACGTTGAATTGAACCACATTAAAAACGCTGATTACATTCAAGGTGCTACCGAAAAGGTATTGCCTGAATTGCAAAACAGCGGCGTATCAATCGACGCTTTGATCGTGGACCCACCAAGAACTGGTTTAGCAAAGAGTTTGATCAAGACAATCTTACGCGTTAAACCAGAAACCTTTGTCTACATTTCATGTAATCCTTCAACTTTAGCTCAAGATTTAGTTTTACTTAGCGAAGCATACGACGTTCGCTTAATCCAAAATGTCGATATGTTGCCACAAACACCTCGTTGTGAAGCTATTGCTAAATTAGTTTTACGTAAATAATAACAATAATAAGCCTAGTCAAACGACTAGGCTTTTTTTGTGCCATAAAAAAGCAGCTGCCGGACAATACTGTCTTTTTGCAGCCGCAATTTCAAGTGGATGAGGCAGCTCATCAATTGATAGTCACGATTTTCAGTTGTTTGATTTGTGTTAAAACAATGGCTATCGCAACCAATATTAACATTCACTTGTTCGGGTCTTTACATAAAACGTAACTTTTTAATGAATTGGAGTTTTCTGCGAACAGCCACTGACAGTTAATAAATAACATTTAATTAAGTGATTTATGGCTGACACCTCTACATATAGAGAATCTTTCAAGTTTCCAATAATACAATTCTGGAGATAAAAACTTATTGTTCATTTTACATTTGTTAACTTTATTTCTACCTCTTCCACACTATTAATTATATCCGGTTGTGTAACCGCTTGCAATAATTAGAGCTTATATTTATCCAAAAAAGCCTTAACTGTCTTTTGATATTCCTTTTTATACATTGGATAAGACAAGGCATGTCCTGCTAAAGGCGCAATCCAGATTTCCTTTGGCGCATCAGTTGCAGCATAATTTTGATAAACCATTTCGGTCGGCACAAAATGATCCTTACCACCGTGAATAAACAAGAATGGTCTGGTATTCTTCTTTAACTGCTCAACCGATGAAGCCTGTCCCAAGAAAAAGCCATTCTTAACTTTATTGATTCCGCTAACAGCTTCAACCAAAGGCATACGAGCAATCTTATTTAAGTTGCACAAATTACCGGCTTGATACATGATCTCCTCTTTAACGCTTGAATAGCCGCAATCTTCGATAAATGCCTTAACCTGGCTAGGCAATTTCATACCGCTGACCATCATTGTAGTAGCACCGCCCATACTTTGGCCCATCACAATAATCTTGCTATCTTGACCATTTTTGGCAATCACTTGCCTAATCCAATTGCGAATATCTTCTTTTTCAACCCAGCCATAGCCGATATATTTACCAGCACTTCTGCCTTGCGCACGAGCATCAGGCAAAAGCACATTATAACCAAAATCATAGAACATTTTGGCAAAACCGCCCATGCTATCGCTATCACTCATAAAACCATGTAGCAAAATAGCCGTTTTATCTGAATCATGATTTAAATATTGGGCAAATAGCGTCAAGCCACTTTTAGTTTCAAGACTCCATTTTTCTTTTGGAAAATCTCTAAACCAAACTTTATTGCGATAAAGTGAATCTTTACCTGATAACTTTTTTGAATCCGGCTTTTTATTAAATGGCGTCATTGCCATCTTAAAGAAATAGTCACTAGCAATTGCAAAACCAGTACCTGCTACTAGAAGTGATGTTAATAATAGCTTTTTCTTCATATGCGTGCACTTTCTAAATAAATTAAGCTGTTTTATTTTATAATTATCAAAAGAATATTGAATATTGAATATTTTTACTTTAATTATACGAGAAAAATGCGCTTAACGGACTTATTACAATTAATTGATGATCTTAATCTCAATACAAGTTTTTATTTAAAAATAGCTGGTAAAACTATGCCCTGGGGCAAATTAACTTTAGCAGGAGAAAAATGTCTGCTTTATCCAGGACAAAAAGCTTTAACCAAAAAGAAAATAGTAAAATTAGTGGGCAAAATGCATGGCCGCGGCATCCCTCTTATCGCCGTAGTAGCCGAAAAAGAATATCCTCTTTTTGGCCTGCAAATAGTTGAAGATGAACGCAAAGCAATCTTGCTCTAATAAAAAACGTTTGGCTAAGCCAAACGTTTTATTTTTCTATCTTTATGCTACTTTTCTTTGTATTGACGTACATGGTCCTTAGTACCTGCGAAATACCAAGTACCCTTTTCATCATCACTATCTAATTCCTGACCATCTTCTGGATCTTCTAAGGCAGCATTGAAGACATCTTCATATTCAGGAATAGTCAACTTCTTACGACGGTCGAGTAGTGCCATATCCTTGGCCTGATCAATTTCATTTTCATAGTCTGTGACCAAGTTGCCACTGTAGAATTCACCCATCGCACCTGAGCCATATGAAAATAGCCCAACTAATGAACCTGCGGCCAAGTTGGCATTTTCAAGCAGACTAAGCAAACTCAAATATAATGATGCAGTATAAACATTACCAACGCGGCGTGATAATTGCTTGGCAGCTTCAAAACTATTTTCTAGTTTCTTAGTCGTCTCTTCATCTTGACCTTCTACCGCAATTCTGTTTGCCTTAAGCGCCATCTTAGTAAATGGCATGTGATAAGTAATCGCATCAAAATCACTAGTCTTAAGATTCTTTTGCTTTTTGTAGGCATTGAAAGTCTTAGTAAAGAAGTCCAAGTAAACTTGAGTTGAATATTTTCCTTCAACCATCGCTACACGTGAGAAGTTTGGTCGCCAGAAGTCATTGATATCTTCGCTGTAAGCACTGTGACCATCGTTTAAAGCAACAATGCTTGGATCAGCCTTGATCAACATACTGATACTGCCGGCACCTTGCGTAACTTCACCCGGAGTACCTACACCATAACGCGCAATATCACTACCGATTACTATAGCGGTTTGATGAGGATGAACTCTAACAAAGTCACGCGCAATCATCAAGGCGGCAGTTAAACCAAAGCAAGCTTCCTTAACTTCAAAAGTTCTAACTTCTGGTTTTAACTTCAAAGCGGTTTTGACAAATAAAGAAGCAGACTTAGATTGGTCAACGCTACTTTCTGTACCAAAGACCAACAGACCAACCTTATCCTTGTCGATGCGGTTAATATAACGCATGGTGGCGTTGATCCCCATTGAAACTGCATCTTGAGTTTGGTCAGCAACACTCATTTCATTTTGACCAATTCCAATCAAGAATTTGTTAGGATCTTGGTTTCTTGCATGTGCCAAATCAACCATATCGACATACTTATTTGGCGTAAAAAATCCAATCTTATCAATACCTACTTGCATTATTTTTCCTCTCTTAATTTCTCCAAAATATCCTTTGCATGACTTTCTGAATAATTCTTTTCTTGAATCATCCTATTTAAAACAGTCTTTTTCTCTTCTTTAGTCGCTTTCAGCTCAGCTACTACGTTGCGAGCCTGCAATTTCATATGACCTGCTTGAATGCCCACTGTTGAAATAGCTAACAAAGCAGCCAAATTATTGGCTAACCCAATACTGGTGATAATTTCACCCAAAACTTTGCTGGTGATATCTTTACCTAAAATGGCAAAGCTTTGTTGGACATCGCGGCGAGCCTTGATTGAACCACCCACAACACCAATTGCCATCGGTAAGGTTAATTCACCCACCAACTTGTCATCCTTCATTGTCCATTTTGACAAACTGCGATATTGTCCGTCTTGATTTGCTAAAACGGCAGTAGCATTTTCAATTGCTCGGTAGTCATTGCCGGTCGCTATTAAAACAGCGTCGACGCCATTCATGATCCCCTTGTTATTGGTTACCGCACGATACGGATCTTCATAGCCAATTTGACTAAGCAAAACAATCCGTTCAGCCACTTTTTCGCCACCGATAGTCGCTGGATCAATTTTTACTTCAGCCTTGGTCAATTGACTCGGATAGTTAGACAAAATGGCGAAAAGTTTTTCTTCAACATGATCCAACTGTCCTAATTTTGCACTCAAAAATTCAAGAATTGAATTAGTCTTATTAGCTCCCATAGCTTCGGCTGGATCTACCAAAACTTTAAGATAAACTAAATTACCTTGTTGTCTAGCCGAAATAGAGCGAGTACCACCACCATGACCAACCAAGCTGGCAAATTTTTGATTAGCCAAATCAACTAAATTAGAAAATTCATCTTTCAAGTCTGCCAAAGAAAATTGTTCATCAACCTTTAAAACAATTTGACCATAGATCCCATCCCTATGGCTGACAGTACTTACGCCGCCGTTTTTGACAAAAATACTGGCACCGTGATTTGCAGCAGCGACTACAGATGGTTCCTCGGTTGCCATTGGCACCATGTATTTTTGTCCATCAATAATCAAGTTTTGAACTACACCTAATGGCAAACGCAGTTGACCAATCACGTTTTCGCTCAATTCATCCAAACGTTTTAATACCTGGTCATCAATATCTTCTAATTCAAGGCCTTCGTCTTGTAAAAGTTTTCTTCTTTGCTCAGGCTGTAATTGATAAAACTTCATTAGGCATTCTCGATTTCATAAGCAACCGCTTGGCCACCACCGATACACAAGGTAACCAAAGCTCTCTTGCCATTTCTATTCTTTAATCCACTAATTGCGGAAGCTACTAAACGCGTACCTGTTGCACCTAATGGGTGACCTAATGCAATCGCGCCGCCCATAATATTCAATTTATCCATTGGAATGTGCAAGTCTCTTGCCACTGCAAGGCCTTGAGCAGCAAAAGCTTCGTTTAATTCGATGATGTCGTAATCATCAATTTTGCGGCCAGTCTTAGCTAACAACTTCTTAACGGCATAGTAAGGAGTATAGCCCATGTAAGCCGGATCAAAACCGGCTTCCGCAAATGCACCTAACTTAGCAATTGGAGTTAAATGCAATTCTTCCATCTTTTCTTTAGTAGCAAGTACTAACATGCTGGCACCATCATTCAATGGGGATGAATTGCCGGCTGTTACTTGACCATCTTCCTTAAAGACGGGCTTTAAGTTGCTTAAGGCTTCAAGACTAGTATCAGGACAAATTGATTCATCATGATCCAAGGTTTGACCGTTAAGTTCAACCTTTAAAATTTCATTTTTGAAAAAGCCAGATTTAGTTGCTTTTGTTGCAAGTTGGTGTGAACGTAAACTGAATTCGTCCATTTCTTTGCGCGAAACATGATATCTCTCAGCAACGTTTTCAGCTGTAATTCCCATGTGTTTGCCAGAAAAAGCATCCATTAAGGCATCGTTGATCATCGTACTGGTTAAGTGATCTGCTGGATCAGCCTTGTATTCTTTTTTAACAAAGTATGGTGCGCGTGTCATGTTTTCACTACCACCAACAGCTACCAAATCCAAGTCGCCCATTTCCATTTGACCTTGGGCCAAACGAACAGCCTTTAAACTTGAACCACAAACTTCATTGATTGTCACTGCAGCTGACTCTTGCTTCATCCCTGAACTAAGAGCAACTTGACGGGCCATATTTTCACCAAGACCTGTACCTAAAACATTACCCATAAAAAGAGCTTGAACATCTTGCGGATTAATATTTCCCGCTTTCAAAGTCCCCTTTAATGCCATTACTCCCAACTCAATTGCGGAAGTATCCTTAAAAAAGCCACGATACTTGCCAAAAGGTGTTCTTTTGGCTGCAACAATATATATATCCTTCACTTATTTATTCTCTCCATCATGTAAAATTCGATAAACATGATCATAACAAAAAATTATTAAGAATACATAAAAAAGACTACGCTTTCGTGTAGTCTGTCAGAATCTTTAAAGATCATTTACTTTTTGGCTTTATCTTCAGCTTCAAATTGCTTGCCTAAGCGTTGAATATAAGCACGAAGTTGTTCCTTAATTTCAGGGTGCTTCAAACCATATTCAATTGAAGTTTCAAGGTAGCCTTCCTTGTTACCAACATCGTGACGTTCACCCTTAAATACATGAGCAAAAACTCTTTGCGTCTTGTTCATCGTATCAATGGCATCAGTCAATTGAATTTCGCCGCCACGACCAGGTTTTTGATGAGCTAAAATACCAAAAATTTCTGGTGTAAGGAGGTAGCGACCAATAATTGCGTAATCACTAGGTGCCTTATCAATGTCTGGCTTTTCAACGAATGACTTAACGTTGATCAAACCTGGCATAATTTCGTTTTCTGGTTCAATTACACCGTATTTTGAAACCTCCTTATGTGGTACTGGCATAACGGCAATGGTTGATGCATGAGTCTTGTTGTAGCGATCAATCAATTGCTTAGTAAGTGGCGTTTCATCGTCCATCAAGTCGTCACCTAACATAACGACAAATGGTTCATCCCCTACGAAACTGCGAGCACGGTAAATAGCGTCACCTAAGCCAGCTGGATGTGGTTGTCTAGTGTAGTATAAATTAACGCCAAGATTAGTAATGCCTTGAGTTAATTTCAAAAGTTCGTTCTTGCCCTTTTCAGCTAAGTCTTGTTCAAGTTCTGGGTTAGAATCAAAGTGATCTTCAATTGGGCGCTTGTTTTTGCCGATAACGATCAAAATATCTTCGATACCAGACTTCTTAGCTTCTTCAACGATAAATTGAATAGTTGGTTTATCAACGATTGGCAGCATTTCCTTAGGTAAAGCCTTAGTAGCAGGCAAGAATCGAGTACCTAAGCCGGCTGCAGGAATAACAGCTTTTCTTACTTTCATTGATGCAAATACACTTTCTTTTTTCTATCTTATGAAATAATCATAGCAAATTTATTAATCTTCAGCTACTTTTGTTTTCTTCTATCTTGAATATAACTTGCTACCCTACCAGCAGAATATTCTAACTCTCCTTCGCGATTGTGCACGATTGTCGCATTTACGCCTACGCCAAGCAGGAATAAGATTGCCGCTATATTTAGCCACAGCATAAAGATAATAAAAGTACCAATGATGCCGTAATTTTCCCAGGTAATCGGGAAGTGATGCAAATAAAAGCTAAATAAAAACGACAGTGCTAGCCAGCCAATCACAGTTACAATTACCCCTGGCCAAATTACTCTTTTCTTCAGCTTAATATTTGGCAATACATAGTTGAGATAGTAAACAGCCAAGATCATCATTAAAAGCACAACTGGATAACGATAACTAAAAATCTTGTCGATTTCTTCTACAGGCAATTGAAAAATTGGACTCAAAAAATGCAATAGCTGCTGACCAAAGACTAATGCTAAAGTAGCGCCTGTAAAAAGTATGATCATTAGCGTCGTAAATGCGATTGTAATCATTCTAGTCCAAAGGAAATTAACTATGGAAAGTTTAAGTTCAATTTGTCGGACGCCATATAATCTATTTTCGCCTAACCGAATCGCGTTAACCAAACTGGAAAACGACCAAACGGCCAACACAATACCAAAAGACATATATCCGGTCGAAGTCGTTTTTAGCAGCGAATTAATAATCGGCATAATGTACTTTGATATCTGATCTGGAAACACAAAGTCCAAATAATTAGCAATCGGTGCCGTATCAATGTGAAACAACGGCAAAATGTTCCCAATAATAATGATGATGGGAAAAATCGAAAACAAAATATAGTAGGCGATGACGATCGAACTATCGAGAATTTCACCTTGAGACAGAATGGTACGTAAAGTAAGAAAAAATTGGCCCAGCTTGGAATCGAGTCGATTCTTATTTTTCATTCAAAAACCTAATCGTCCATTTCGTCAAAGTGAGGAATGTACTTTTCTAAACCATCGTAAGGACGTTGTAAAGTCAAAATCTTAGGACCATCTTTGGTAATGGCAAAGGTGTGTTCAAATTGAGCTGCGTTTGAACCATCTGGAGTTGCGTAGTAAACCCAGTCATCGTTAGGATCATCAACAGTTCTTTGGTCAATGTGCCAATCGCCACCTGCTTCAACCATTGGTTCACAGGTGATAGTCATACCTTCACGAAGACGGATACCGTGACCAGCCTTACCCCAGTGTGGTACTTCTGGATCTTCGTGGATTGATGGTTGAATACCGTGACCGATTAATTCACGAACGTCACCGTAATGGTTTTCGTCTTCAACCCAGTGTTGAATTGCGGCACCAATATCACCAATTCTGTTACCTAAAACGGCTTGATCGATACCAAGATACATAGCCTTCTTAGTTACTTCAATTAACTTCTTATCAGCGTCTGAAATTTTACCTACTGGGTAAGTAGTACATGAGTCTGATTCATAACCGTTCAAGTTGCAGGTAACATCCACCTTAACAATGTCGCCTTCCTTTAAAATGCGGTCTTTTCTAGGAGTTTGGTGAGCAATTTCATCATTAACTGAAATACAAGTACCGTATTTGTAGCCTTCAAAACCTTGTTCTGAAAGACGGCCGCCACGGCTCTTGACGAAGTCTTGGCAGAATTCTTCGATTTCCCAGGTTGAGATGCCTGGCTTGATAACATCGCGCAAGCCTTCAAACATTGTGGCAAGAAGGTGGCCTGAAGCTTGCATGCCTTTAAGTTCACGAATTGATTTAATTGTAATCAAAATAATTTCTCCTTTAAAAAAATATATTCTCTCCTATTATAACGTTTTAATGAAGATTTTTAAAAGTTTAGCTAAAAACGCCTAGTTTCATGTATAATAAGGTGTCGTATAACGCAGTGAAAGGTATGAAAAATCATGAAAGCAAGAATTGTCTACGCCAGTATGACTGGTAATGATGAAGATATGGCAGATATTTTAGAGGAAGATCTACAAGATTATGGCGTTGATGTTGAAACAAGCGATGTAGGTTTCACCGATGCAAGCGATTATTTAGATAGCGATCTTTGCATTTTCATCACTTACACTTACGGTGAAGGTGTAATGACCGACGAAATTGCAGACTTTTATGACGAATTAAAGAAGCTTGATCTTACCGATAAGTACTTTGCAGTGATGGGATCAGGTGACAAGACTTATGGCGAACACTTCTGTGAGAATGTATTCGACTTCGAAAAGGCATTCAAGGCTTGTCATGCCACAGAAATCACCAAACCTGTTACCATCGAAAACGCACCTGACGATGATGCGATCGATTTAATCGATCAAGCTGCAAAAGAAATGGCCGATAAATTAAATGACTAAAAATAAAAAAGAAGTTACTATTGGTGATCAAGCTCAGATTCGCAAATTAGGACAAAAGCTAATCAAAAGGCACCGTAATTTATGGGTCTACACGATTTTTGGCTTTGTAGCTGCGCTGATCAATACTGTAGTCTTCATGGTTCTACACTCTTGGTGGCACAACGTAATGGTGATTTCCAACACCATTGCGTTCATCATTTCCAACTTGGCTTCGTTTTACTTTAACCAAAAAGCCGTTTTTATTAACAACGTAGATCATGAACACAGTACGTGGCACAAGCTAATTGTTTTCTTTACTTACAGAGTAATCAGTTTAATTCCCGATACCTTAATCATGTTGGTTGGTTTGTCCTGGCTTCACTTAAATGCCCTCTTAGTTAAAATTATTGACCAAGTTTTAGTCGGAATTTTCAATTATCTAACTACTAGATCTGTCTTTCAAAAACAAGAACATACCATGATTGAACGTGCAAAAAGGCGCATTCAAGAACAAAAAGCAAAAAAGAAGCAGTAAAAACTGCTTCTTTTTTCTATTCAAAATCTGCTGGCTTAGCTACTTCGTCTTTATGGAAGTAGTAGTAAATGTCATCCATGATGCGATCACTAGCATAACCATCACCGTATGGGTTCTTGGCGTTAGCCATCTTGTCATATGCTTCTTTATTTTCAAGAAGTTTAAGCATACTTTCTCTTACTTTATCTACTTCAGTCCCAACCAGCTTCAAAGTACCAGCCTTCACACCTTCTGGACGTTCAGTTGTGTCACGCAATACAAGCACTGGCTTACCAAGACTAGGCGCTTCTTCTTGTACGCCGCCTGAATCAGTCATGATAAAGTAACTGCGTTTAGCCAAGTTATGGAAGTCAACAACGTCAAGCGGTTCAATCAAGTGAATGCGAGGATCGCCGCCTAAAACTTCGTTAGCTACTTGTTGCACTCTTGGCGACAAGTGCACTGGATAAATAATTTCCACATCAGGATGTGAATCGATTACTTGACGCATCACTTTGAAGACGCGACGCATTGGCTCACCTTGGTTTTCACGACGGTGCATAGTAACCAAGATTACTTTATTGCCAGGAGTAATATCATCCATTACTGCGTGGTGGTAATCTTTTTGCACGGTTTGTTCCAAAGCATCAATTGCAGTGTTACCAGTTACGAAAATATTGTCAGCCTTATGATTTTCCTTAAGCAAATTACTCTTGGACAATTCGGTTGGCGCAAAATACAAGTCAGTTAAATCGTCAGTCATTTGACGGTTCATTTCTTCAGGATATGGCGAATACTTATTCCAAGTTCTCAGCCCTGCTTCCACGTGACCCAAAGTCGTTTGTTGGTAAAATGTCGCAAGAGCTGCCGCAAAACTTGTAGTCGTGTCGCCGTGAACCAAAACAATATCTGGCTTTTCCTCTTTAATCACTTTAGATAAATCAATCATTACCTTAGAAGTAATTTCTTCCAAAGTCTGATTCTTATGCATGATATTGAAGTCATAATCAGGTTTAATCTTAAAAATATCAAGCACTTGATCAAGCATTTCACGGTGCTGTGCACTAACAACGGTCACTTCTTCAAAGCGATCGTCTTTTTTTAATTTCAAAACAAGTGGTGCCATCTTAATTGCTTCTGGACGCGTGCCAAAAACAGTCATTACTTTAATTTTTTGCATAAAAAAATCCTCCGAAAACCTAATCTTACTATAACTGATTTAGGACTATCTTGCACTCCATTTATACAATATGCTTTAATGAATATGTCACTAAAGAAAGACGGGTATATTTATGAATAATGGTTTATTAGTTTTAATTACAACCGCACTTGTAATCATCA
This sequence comes from Lactobacillus sp. N54.MGS-719, assembly GCF_000980505.1. Classification (NCBI taxonomy): domain Bacteria; kingdom Bacillati; phylum Bacillota; class Bacilli; order Lactobacillales; family Lactobacillaceae; genus Lactobacillus; species Lactobacillus sp. N54.MGS-719. The sequence goes on along the minus strand of NZ_LARO01000005.1, from coordinate 17,842 downwards.
TCGGTTGTTTCTGTTTAGTCTTCGGCTTAGATAAATCCAAGCTACCTAGAACAAGAAGAAGACTGCTTTACACTGCATTAATTTGCGTATTCCTTGTTTGGGGACTAATTACTTTTATCATGCTCAATCCAATGGGCTAAATTAAAAGCCATCTGAAAAAATCAGATGGCTTTTTTCGATGACCCCGGTGAGATTCGAACTCACCTCTACGGTTTAGGAGACCATTGTTCTATCCAGATGAACTACGGGGCCAAAACACAAGATTAACTTTACCAGAAATTAGGTAAATAGTTAATCTTTTTTCTTAAATTAAAATTGTGTAGTAAAGAAAGTCTTAGGATTGTTGGTATCTGCGATCTTATCAGCCGCAATTACGAATGGACTCCAAATAGCAAACGCAATTAACATATCAATAATACTCAAAACGATTGCACGCCAGTCATAGTTACATGCCAAAAACGGTCCAATAATCGGCGGCATGATGCTTGGCACCGCCACTTGTACCGGATTGACCAAGCCCATGACACTAACCCAGTATGAAAAAGCAACGTTTACAACCGGCGTCAGCAAAAATGGAATTAAGTAAACCGGATTAAGCACTACGGGCAGTCCCAGCAAGATCGGCTCACCAATGTTAAAGATACCTGGTGCTAACGTAATTTTAGCAATCGTACGATAATCGCTTCGCTTTGAAAATACCAAAATGGCGACAATCAACATCAGGGTACCACCGGCACCACCAAACCAGGCAAATACGTCAAACGAGCCTCTTACCCAAACGTAAGGTGGCACTTTTCCACTAGTCGCAGCCGTGATGTTGCCGTTTTGAGCTGTCAGCCAAATAGAATCAAGAATTGGTGATAACACACCCAAGCCATTGATACCAAAGAACCAAAAGACTTGAACCATCAAGGTAACTAATAATACGGTACCGAAGCCTTGACCCCATTTTACTAATGGCATTTGGATGGTAGTTAATAGCCAATCGCCAAAATAGTTGCCCGTTGCCACTTGGAACAGATAATTAATTCCACCGATACTAAAAATAGACACCATCGCTGGAATCAACGAATCAAAGGCAGCCTGTTCCGCATGAGGCAAATTGGTGGACAAATGCAACATAAACCTTGCCTTGTAGCAGGCATAATAGATAGCAAACCCCAGTGAGCCAAACAAGATCGCCGTAAACAAACCTGTCGTTGAAAATTGACTGATATCAAAGGCGCTTTTAATTACGACGCTTTCACCATGAAATCTAACCTTGGCATAGTTGGCAATGCTCAATGAAAAAGATGACAGTGAAACAATTGCCGCAGCCAGTCGATTGCCTTCAAAGTTTTTAGCTAGTTGATAACCTAATGCGAGTGCAAAGAAGCAGGCGTACAGTGAAAAGGTACCACGCCAAACTAAATCGCTAATTGAAACTAGTGGCTGCATCGCAAAGGCAAAAGTATTCCAGCCTAAATGAACCTTAGCCGCCGTGATTAAACTTTTGATTAAGACTGCCAGCGAGCCAGCAATTGTAATTGGCATCAGAGAAATAAAGGCATCCCTCAATGCCACTAACCATCTTACCTGGCCTAATCTGTTAGCTACCGGCAACACGTAATCTTCTAGCCACTTTACTAACCGACTCATTTATTCACCTTCAAATAATGTGGGTGATAACCCTTATTCTTATTACGCTTCTTTTTGCCCTTCTTTTTCTTATTCTTAACTACCTTGTTAGCATTAGCCGCTTTTTCTTTTTCTTCGTCTTTTTGCTTTTTATCCTTCGGCTTAGTAGTCGTCAAATGGTAGCCTGCAAAGTAGACTCTTTCCAATTTTATTTGATCTGCCAATAGCTTCTTTAAATCTCTGAAGTCGTGATCATCACCTAAAGTAACGACATAACCTTCCGCATTCATACGGCCAGTACGACCGGCACGGTGCAAATAAGTATTGGTTTCACTTGGAATTTCATAATTGATCACATAAGTAAGATCAGGAATATCCAAACCACGTGCAGCCAAATCTGTTGCCAAAAGCAATTTAGTTTTACCTGTAGCTAAATCTTGCAAAGCTTGCTCACGCTTTTGCTTACCAAATTCGTTTGATAATAATTCAAATCGAGTCTTAGTATGACCAAAGATTCCGGCAAAACGCATCATTGTCTTGTTTGAATCAAAGAACAAAATCCCCTTGAATTGATCAAGCTTGGTCATTCTTTGTAAAAATTCAATCTTGTGTTGGTTATCAACTTGCAAGAAATAATGCTTTGTTGTAGATTTTTGTTCATTTCTGACATCGACTAAAAGAAAATTACGGTTAAAGATTTCTTCTGCATCCCTAGTGATTTCAGAATCAGTAGCTCCAAACAATAATACTTGGCTGTCGGGACCCAAGTTTTGTCCTAATGAAGACAATAATTCTAGTTTGGTAAATTCCAAGATATCATCAGCTTCGTCAATAATTAAAGTCTTAATCTGACCAAGCTTAATTCGGCCACTAGAAAAGAAATCAAAAAATCTTCCTGGCGTCGCCACAATTACTTCTGGATGCTTTTTCTTCAAGTTGTCTTCTTGGCGCTTACGGTTGCCGGCACCAACTAGACTTGCACCCTTTAAGCCTAACGCGTGCACAAATGGATTGATGGCATGGCGAATCTGGACGGCCAGTTCAGTTGTTGGCGCGATAATGACTACACTGTTGGCGTTGCCTTTTTGCGCTCTTTCCAAACTAGGCAGTGCATAGGCCAAAGTCTTACCCGTTCCAGTTTTAGCTAAACCGACTAAAGAAGCACCATTTCTAATGGCATCATAAGTTTCTTTTTGAATCAAAGTCGGCTTTTCTTTATGTTGCTTAATTAATACTTGTTTTGTTTCTTCTTGATACATTATTGTGTTAATTGTCCATATTTCTGTCTATATTGACCAACGGTTCCGTTATACGCATACATTGTAACGCCTTTTTCTAGACCATTGACGTTCTTGACGCGTCCGTTAGTTGTATAACGCCAAAATGAATACTTCAATTTATCCGGCGTTTTTCCATCGACTGACATAAATTTTGTTTGTGGCGTGAAGTATTTATGATACTTATAGTCCACGTCAACAATTACCTCTTTTTTGCGCTGCTCAAGCATGCTGGCAAACTGGCTCATCGACTCTAAATAACGCTTGCTGCGGCTAGTTACGGCCGGCTCAAGCAGGATTGGCAGGCTGCCCGTGTTATCGCCCACTTTTTCAAAAAAGTAGCGGTAATGCTGCAAGGGCGTCGATTCATTACTATATAGAATCATACTGCCAAAAGCAAGCTTGGTTCCCAAAATCTGATCACGATAGGATAGATAATTTTCATCAAAGTATGATCTGCCTTGCGTTGATTTTAAATAAACGAAGGAAATACCGTTCGCCTGCAATTTATGCAAATCCACATAGTCAACATCTTGGTTAAGCTGAATCCCAATTGCACTCGAGTTAGAATTCGGCGGAAGAGTGGTTTGTCTTTTAAAATTAAAAAAGCCAATTAAAAGAAATGCAATCGCTAATAACAGTAAAGTTATAATTGCTGGCAAAGTATATTTATGATGATACCTTTTCATTTCTTTTCCCCCTGCTATTATTTTACCCGAACCTAATCGTCACACCAATACTTGTAACATGGATGTGCTAAAATAATTTAGATATTTATTTTACGAAGGTGAAGTATGTGAAAAGACAAATTTCTTTTGGTCAAGCATTGGCAACTGTAGTTGGATCCGTAATTGGAGCCGGTGTTTTCTTCAAGATCGGCGTAATTACGGCCCAAACTGGCAGCAGTTCCATGACGATTTTTGTTTGGGTGCTAGCCGGGATTATTTCAATTGCTTCTGGCTTAACCATTTCAGAAATTGCGGCGAGTTTAAAAATTAATGGTGCGATTAAGTATTTAGATTATACTTATGGCCGCGTCTGGGGCTTCTTATTTGGCTGGGCGCAAATGATCGTTTACTTTCCTGCACAAATCGGGGCGCTGAGTTCAATCTTTGGCGTACAGTTTGTCTCCTTATTTGGCATTGAGGCCAAGTATGCGAATCTAGTCGCAATTTTACTGGTATTATTTTTACTAGGCATCAACCTAATTGGAACTAAATTTTCAAGCAAAATGCAGTCGGTTATTACTGTTTTAAAGATCATCCCTATTGCTTTAATCATCATTTGGGGAATGTTTAATCAAAATAAGATTGCTGCTCCGCTCTTGCCATTAACAGTTGGCGCCGGCAAATCATTCTCAGGTGCAATCAGCCAAGGTTTGCTTTCTGCTTTATTTGCTTTTGAAGGCTGGATCGTCGTTACTAATTTGGCTAACGAAGTTAAAAATCCAGAACGTGACCTTTCAAGAGCGATTATCTTTGGTCTGTCTGCGATCACATTGATTTATATTTTAATCAACTATACTTTCTTGACGATCTTGCCAATCCACGAACTTGTTAACAACAATAATGCGGCCTTTGAGGCTTCGATGAAATTGTTTGGTCAGTTCGGCGGCAAATTGGTAACGGTAGGAATTCTGATCTCGGTTTACGGGGCTGTTAATGCCTTTATGCTCACGGGGATGCGGACACCTTACATTTTGGCTCAAGACAACTTATTGCCATTCTCTGAAAAAATCGGTAAGGCCAATATTCATACCGGTGTGCCAGTCTTTGGTGCTTTAATCGTCGATGCAATTGCCATCATCATGATTCTGCTAGGCAACTTCACAGTCTTAACCGACATGTTGGTCTTCGTTATGTGGATCTTCAACACCATGCTTTCAATTGCCGTGATCATTTTGCGCAAGCGTGAACCAGAACTTACTCGTCCATTTAAAGTACCTTGGTATCCAATCATTCCACTTATTTCAATTATAGGTGGTATCTTCATCGTCGTTTCCACGATTATCAATCAGTTCATCCTATCGCTTATTGGTATTGGTTTGACTTTGCTAGGTTTGCCAATTTACTACTACAAACAAAAACAAAATCGCAATTAAAAAAATCTATCGCAAAATTTGCGATAGATATTTTTTTGCTCTTTAAAATTACTTGTTAACGTATTTTTGGATAACTTCAGGTTTCAATACACCAACGTAAGGAAGATTACGATACATATTCAAGAAGTCCAAGCCGTAACCAACTACGAATTCGTTACCAACCTTTGAGCCATAGTAATCAACGTCTACATCGACGTTTCTACGAGCTTCCTTATTAAGCATAGCACAGCACTTAACACTCTTAGCGCCACGCCCCTTAATCAGATCCTTCATGAACTTTAAAGTAAGACCAGTATCAACAATATCTTCAATAATTAATACATCACGATCTTTTACATCAGCTGCAAGGTCTGTAACAACCTTGATCTTACCAGTTGATTCAAAGCCATCACCATAACTAGATACATCTAAGAAATCTAATTGGTGAGCAACATCCATTTGTCTGGTTAAATCTGTTAAGAAATAAATTGCGCCCTTAAGTGCACCAACAACTAATGGCTTCTTGCCAGCATAATCTTCAGTTAATTGCTTGCCAAGTCGCACGCACATTTCATGAATATCGTCTTCAGAAAATAACTTGTGATCAATAATATCGTTAATATTGTCGCCTTTAACCATTTAATCTACCCTTCAATCCTATATAATTAACTATTCTGATAATTGAAATTATAACATCTTTATACAAAAAAAGCGTTAAATTCGACGCTTTCACTGAATATTCATTATTTTTCCGTCTTGAATTGATCGGAATCGGCTTTCTTATTCTTCTTAATTGGTTCCACAATAAACCAACGCATGAATCCTTGCTCAATACTGTCAAGCACGAACTTGTAGCCTTCAAGCTCAACTGATTCGCCCTTCTTTAAATTAGGATAATGTTCCATCATATAACCACCGATAGTAATGATGTCGCTATCTTGGAAGGCCTTCAAATCAGTGTGGAAGTAACGTTCAAAGTCATACAAGGTAGTTTTACCAGAAACGTGAACATTACCTTCCTTATCCTTGATGATGTAGTCATCAGAAACATCATCAATTTCATCTTTAACAGAACCAAAGAGTTCTTCATAAATATCCTTATCCGTTACGATACCACTGGTACCACCGTATTCATCAACAACCAAGACGATTGGCGTGTGCTTAGAAATCATTAAATGCAAGATATCTTGAATTGGCATTGATTCTGGCACAGTAATGATTGTTCTGATGATTCTTGTTACGGGAACCTTAGCATCAATTTGGCTTTGTTGGACGATATCGTAAGCGTAGACGTAACCTACAACATCATCCTTATCATTGTCGCGGACAACAGGAAAACGGCTGTAGCCTTCTTCTAGGTACTTCTTCAAAGCATAGGCAATCGTATCAGTGGAATCAAGAACAGACAATCTAGTTCTGTCTGTCATGATATCCTTGGCGATCTTATCATTTAACTCGAAGGCTCTTTCCATGTAGGTGAGGTCTTCTTTATCAAGAGAGCCGCCATGCACAGCGTTACGTGACAATTTGATGATTTCGGATTGAGAATATACTTCGTTTTCTTCATCGGCTGGGGCAAAACCCATCAACTTCAAAATACCGTTAGAACTAGTATTAAGCAGCCAAACAAATGGATAAACGATTGTGTGGAAGATATGTAGCGGCGTTACAATCATCATCATCATGCCCACAGGCTTATCAATCGCAATATTCTTAGGTACGACTTCTGTTAACACAACTTCCAAGTAAGTTAACAAGATCACACCCAAAATGGCACTTACTGACTTAATAAGTGACTCACTCATTGGAGTTAAATGGAATAAATCTTCCAAGATAACTGCAAACGTATCTGCAGAGAACCAACCCAATACTACACCAACAAGAGTAGTACCAACCTGAGTGGTCGACAAATATTCATTCAAGTTGTGCGTCATATGAAGTGCACGTTGCAGCTTTTTCTTATTGCCTTGACCCTTAGCCAACATATCTTCAAGCTGACTTGGTCTTGTTTGTACTAAAGCAAATTCTGCAGCAACAAAGAATGAAGCAACTATAAAAATTAATACAGTTGCAACTAAATTAGTTACTATTTGAGCTGTACTCAAAACATTCTCACCTTTTTTTACAAATTATTTACAAACATTAACTAATCTATATTTTACCATTTATGACCAAAAAAGTTCATTCTACAGAGCTTGCTTTTATACTTTCTAATTACTTACTTTATAAATTTTATTAAATGGTACACGCTTAGGAATAAAGACTGGATCATTGATTTCCGCGTTTTTATCGATGTAGCCTACGGCAATGGCCATTCCTACGTATTCATCTTCTGGAATACCAGCATATTTTCTTACCAAATCAGGATATGACACCATTGAGTGAGCTGGCATAATACCTAAACCGCGGTTAACAGCTAACAACATAATGCTTTGTGCAAAAATCCCTAAGTCAAAAACTGACCAAGCTGGTGATTTTCTTGGAATAGTTAAAAAGATAATTGCTGGTGCATTAAACATGTTCTTATTAGCTTCAGTAAACAAGTTCAACTTGTTTCTAAAGAAGAAACTTTGGGATGCACCCATAGTAGCCATATTGCTGCTTGGGAAAGTATCCCAATCAAGTGAAAGCATTGAAGCAAAATCTTCGTTTGGCTTAACCTTGTTATCAGAATTTTCGATTGCGGCCTTTTTAAACTCTGCTAAAGCATCCCCCATCAAGACATATGCACGCCAAGGCTGAGAGTTAAGCAATGATGGAGATTGTTGTGCTTGTTCAACAATTTCAGCAATAGCTTTCTCAGGCACTTTCCTGTTGGTAAATTTCCGTGTTACATGTTCATTTTGAAAAACTTCTTTAAAATTCATTTTTCACCAAATCTTTCTAAAAAATTACTCGACAATATTTACTTTTTTTCTGCTTCTTTTCGTTCTTGCTCTTGCTTCTTTAAAAAGGCACTCATTGCCCGATCATTTTTACGCATAGCAACAAAAGCAGTAATAGTCATCGTCAGTCCGCCAATACAAATTAATAGCAATCCTACTGGAAATAAAAATACGGCACCATTGGGTATAAATGAGGCCTTAATGACCCAGCAAGCAATCCCTGCCAGCATAAAGATTATTCCTACAATAATTGCCTTAGTATTTGGACGATATTTTTTCATCGGCTAAACCCTCGCTTCCTATATTACCTATATCTTAACAAAAATTGCCAAAAAAAAGCTTAACTTCCATTAAGAAGCTAAGCTTTTCAACTATCTTTTTTTAATTAGCACTATAAAAAGTTCTATATAAGAGAGGGGGAAAGCAACTAATTAAATTCAACAGTTTGTACTTTTTGGGAATGTTCAACTGTACCCTTTTCAACAGGAGTAACTGATTTAACCATATCCATGTTGGTGTAAACAACGATACAGCTATCATCATAGCCCTTATCTGTAATTTGCTTGAAATCCATGGTTGCTAAAGGTTGGCCTTGTTCCACCTTATCGCCTTGTTTAACATCTACTGTAAACGGAGCACCTTTTAATTCTACTGTATCAAGACCCAAGTGGATCAGAATTTCCAATCCCTCGTCAGTCTTAATGCCAATGGCGTGTTTGGTTGGGAAAAGCGTTGAAATAGTACCAGCAACTGGTGCATAAATTTGAGTATCATTAGGCTTAATTGCAAAACCGTCACCCAACATCTTTGTTGAAAAGACATCATCATTTACATCAGTAATTGGCATTACTGTACCATCAACTACTGCATCTACTTCTAAACCTTTATTCTTTTTCTTAAAGAAATTAAACATAATTCATAACCTCTGGATTTCTAAAATTCAAGTAACAATATCAACACAAGACATCCGGCAAGGATTACAGCTGATGCGATTGAAATAGCTATAATCACGGGATTTACATTATCTTGCGTCTTCTTCAAAGCAGTTGCCTTGTACATTCCCAAGACAGCTAAAATTGCACAAAGCAAGTTGCCGACAACAATCTGTCCAATTAACTGACTCACCATAAAGAAGCGATAAGTCTGGCGGTTAACCATGAACTTCTTTTTATTAAGCAGTAAGTAGTAACCTAACACAAAGTCTATAATCGCAATGATTGTCCCAATTGCGACGGCCGGCTGCTTCATAATAATCGACTGAATCGATTCTCTCGAAGCTCCACTGCGCATCGCGATCAATGCCCAGAATAATAATGGAGCAATGAAAAGTATGTAAGAATACCAATTAATAATTTTCTTGGCATCCAAATGCATGCTCTGTGTCATTCGGCCGAAAAAGTTTTCCACTTTTTGTTTGCTAATTGCCCACATTAATCTCAACATCCTCTCCTTGGTTTTGTTGCCAAGCTACATATTCACTAATAAGCAAGTCAATCAGATAGTAAGCAGGAGTAAAAGCAACCTTGCCACTCTTAAAATCAGCGTCGTCAGTAAAAGCGATTGTTGGAAAATAAATATTATGCTGAGCAAGCGAAGCTAATTTGTTTTGCATCATGTTAGTGAAGGAAACATATTTAAACTTATCGTTAATTAATTCCAACTTCGTAATCTCTTCATTGATGGTGTTGTTATCACCAGTGAAAGAGATGATGAATAAGACGTCGCCTTTTTTAGCAAAACGGGCTGCTGCTTTTAACTCATCAAGAGCTGATGGCAAAACTGTTGCATTCTTACCTACCACAAAGAGTTCGTGAGCTAGGTATTGTGCAATCAGTTCTTGCTGCCAACCAGTAGAATAAATGTAGATAGTACTTGCATTATCCAAATCACGATACAAACTATTGAAGTCTCGTTGTTTGAAATACTTTAAGACATCTATATTTACCTTGCTAAGCTCTTTTGCAAAATTATTTTCAATTTTGATTGGCTTTTGATTTGATTCAGCGAGTTCCACTAAATCAAATTTCAGTTCACTGTAACCACTCAAGCCAAGCTTTTTACATAAACGAAATATTGCTGATTCGGATACATATAGCTTTTTAGCTAACTTGGCTAGACTTAATTTGCTACAGTCATTTGGATTATTTAATACGTACTGAATGATCTGTTTTTCAGAGTCATTCAGTTTAGTATTACTGTTATAGACCATTGATCTTAAATTTGCCATAATTGCTGTGTCCTTATCAATATATAATTTATATATTAATAATACCACAAGCGCTTACAGTTATAGTAATTGTTTCATCTGATCAACAACTTGATCGGCATCCAATCCAACAACAATGTCAATTTCGTTGTCGTCTCTGCGTTGTACTTCGTATGAATCTGCGATCTTCTTGAATTCAGAATCTGGAGCCACTTTATTAGTGTCAAAGACGTGGGTTCTTACTCTAGTTGAGCAAGCGATAACGTCCTTAATGTTTTCATTACCACCAAGAAGGTCAACGATACCTGTAGCTCTCTCAATGTATGGATTATCTTGTTCAGTTGAAACCTTAGCGTCACCGCCGCTTTGTTGCATCAATTGAGTCATTTCGTCCAAAACTTGAGGAACGTCAAGACCCACAATAACTTGTAATGCTTTACCGTGGTGAACAACGTTAACGGCCTTGTTAGCCTTAAATTGTGAATCTGGAGCAACCTTGCTTGGATCAGCAACAGATACACGTAATCTAGTAGCACATGATGACAATTCAGTAATGTTTGAAGCACCACCTAATAAGTCAAGGTATGCAGTAGCTCTTGCGATGTAAGGGTCGTTTGCATCCTTACCTGCTGCCTTAGCAGCCATCTTTTGCTTGTATTCTTTCTTGTTGATAAGTTTAACGTCTTCGTCATCAGCTTCACGACCTGGAGTGATGTAGTTGAACTTTTCAATCATGATCTTGAATACGAAGTAAGTAATGATACCGAAGATAATACCAACGATAAATTGCATTACATATGTTTGCCAGTGGTGTTCCCAAAGTGGCAACCAGTTCATTGATGCGATACCAATGGCACCGTCTGACATGAAACCTCTTAAGCCGAATGCCCACATAACAGTGTTCATCGTAGCTGACAATACTGAGTAAACTACCCAAAGTACAGGTGCAGCGAACAAATAAGTAAAGTCAATAGGTTCAGTAATACCTGCTAAAACAGAAGTTAAAGCAGCTGGAATAAGCAAAGCTGAAGTTTGCTTCTTCTTGTTCTTCTTAGCAGTTGCGTAGAAGGCAAGACAGATAAATGGTACTAAGAATACCTTTTCGTTACCGTAAAGTTGGAATCCTTCAACTGAAGCGATTTGTGAAAGTGGTTTAGTACTTGCAGCGTATTCAGCAAGGTGTTTCAACCAGTATGGTTGCAAACCGCCGGCAACAACGGCTGGACCGAATTGGAATGGAATGTATACCAAGTGGTGAAGACCAGTAGGAATCAATACACGGTTCAAGAATTGGTAAATCCAAACACCGATAAATCCACTACCTACGATGAAGTGTTGCATGCTGGTGATACCCATTTGAACTTTTGGCCAGCCCCAGCAAGTAATGAGTGCTAAAGGAATCATTACAAAGAATGCTAAAGCGTAGACATAAGTTGAACCTTGGAAAGTACCAAGCCAGTCAGGCAACTTCTTGTCGAAGTACTTGTTGTGTAACCATACAACGATCAAAGCAACAACCAAGGCACCTAAGATACTAGTGTCAAGAGTCTTGATACCAGCAATGTTAGTTAAACCGTGGTTAGTAGCGTTAGCAACAATTTGAATCTTGTCAAAGTTAGGAATGCCAAATGCTGCACCCCAGTGGGTAAGCATTGCACCGATGAAGTAGTTGTAAGTCAAGTAAGCAATAACTGCTTCCATGGCTGCTCTACCTCTAGCCTTGTTGGCTAAACCGATTGGCAAACCTACAGTAAACAAAATACCTTCTTGGTTGAACACTGTCCAACCACCAGCTGAAATTGTGTCCCAAACTGAGTTCCATGTAGTTCCCGGGTTGGCAAGTGAACCAAACAGAGTCGGGTTATTGAACAAACTACCTAAAGCTACGACAATACCCGCAAACGAGAACAGCATAACTGGGACGAACATAGCGGCCCCAAACCGCTGAATCTTTTGCATCATAATAATTTACCTCTCAAAGAAAGAAATTAAATAAATTAACTGATTCTTGCACTTACACCTATATCTTATTTCATTAAATCCAGTTAGTTGGAAGGTGCTCAAGAACAACTAACATCTACTTATGAAATAGCTCATAAGTATTACTCCTCGAATAAATCGATCGAGATAGAAACCTAAGTGATATCAAATTTAGATCTTGCTCTATCTCTCGTAGCTAGCTTACATTTTATTTATACCATAGTTCCTTCCTTATGTAAGCGTTTTTACAAATGCTGACTTGGTGTTTCATAGCATTGCGGGATTATTTCACTTGCCGAAATTTATTTCGACGCTTATGGCCCATCTAGACCAATTATTTCAAGGTCTTTCAGCCCTTTACTGGTCTATGTTTAACATTTTGCTTTACATACGCTTTTGGTCTGTCAAGAAATATGCTATTCATATAAGCTATCAATACACATAAAAATAAATGCAAAATATTTCGGTTTATCTGAAACAAAAGAAACGAGTGCAAAATTTCACACTCGTTTCTTTATTTATTCAATTAACTACTTTTCTAGCAAACGCTAATATTTTGTTCCATTACCAATCTTCTTTGCCCTGTTAGCATCCAAATAGTTATGGCAATAGGAACAACCACTTGAACTAATAAATTGAGCCAGTCGTTTGCATCCCCTCTCCAAGTTTGCGCCGTCATGCCGCCAACTTGAGCATAATTCAAGAAATCATTAGCAAAGTGGAACAACATTGGTACCCGGATTTTGCCAGTATACAAATATAAGACAGCAAACAATAATCCTGCAGCTCAGCATAAGTTGCCTGAGATAAGGTTGCAGCGAATTTTTGCATCCCTAAGTTGGTAAAATGCATCAACCCCAAAATCACCGAACTAATAATAATTGTCCATTCCAGCCGATACTTATTTTTAGCTAAACCGGCAATCAATGCGATAATCATCAATAGCGGAAGGTTTCCTCAAAAATTCCTGCTTCAAGTGCCCTAAGCCAGATATTCCACTTTTTTATATCCATCAATCTACATTCTCCTTTTTCTTTGCTCAACATTATTATCTAATTATTGGCTCAGAATAAGACTAAGAATTCTAATTCGGTCATTTTTTATCTATTAATCTTTCAAATATTCCACCAATCCTGGCAAAATCTTTTTTCCTTCTTCACGCCCAACTTCATACACACGCTTGATCTCACTCTTATCTGACTCGACAGTACCGATATTAAGCGGATACGGCGGTCTAATTACAAAAGTCTGGCCATCATCCTCATCTCGCTGTATCTCGTCTAAAACAGCGTTATAGTCCTCCGCTCTAGTCGCCAATTTCTTCAAAACAGCAGGATATTCACGCAAAACTACCTTTTCAATCGGAAACAGCTTGCTCTGCTTCTTGCGATATTCCTTAGGCTGTGTCGTAATTACTACCTTTTTATCAAAATTATTTTTCATTAAAAAATCATACGGAACAGAATCCGAGACACCACCATCAAAATAGTAGTTGCCGCCTATTGCAACAGGATTAGCAAAAAATGGAATCGATGATGATGCTCTAATCCACTCTAGGTCAACATAGCCAGCATCTCTCAACTTATGGTAAACCGGCTCACCCGTTGCCGCATCCGTTGTCACGCACCAAAATTGCATTGGATTTTCAACAAAAGTTTTCTTATCAAACACATCCAACTTATCAGGAATAATATGGAAACAAAAATTCCCCGCATATAAATTGCCTGATCTGCGCCATGACTTCCAGCTAGCATAATAAGGCTTGCCAGCAAAACGCAGATTATAACGCAATACTCTTCCAATTTGCTTTGACTTCATATTCACGCCAAAAGCTGCACCAGCTGAAACGCCAACCGCTGCGTCAAACGTAACGTTATTTTCCATTAACACGTCGAGCACGCCTGCAGTAAAAAGTCCCCGCATTGCGCCACCTTCTAGAACCAATCCGCTTGCCATATTTTCCTTTCCAAAAACAAAAAGACCTATGTTTCTAACATAGGTCTAATTTATTCTTATTTAGAAATTACTTCAAGCCCTTCCATTTCCATTCGGTAACTTCTGGCATATCTTTACCATTATCACGAATGTATTGGTGGTGCTTTTCAAGCAAGTCATCCATGTGACTAATAAAGTCTGCATGCTTGCCCTTTAATTTTTCAACGCTTTCAACAGCATCCTTTGCAAGGTCGAATCTGTCAAGGTGATTCAAGACACGCATGTCAAATGGAGTGGTAATGTCACCATTTTCTTCGTAGCAGTGGATGTGAACGTTGTAACGCTTACGGTCGAACCAGATTGATTGCATCATGCTCTTGTAGCCATGCCATGCAAAGATTACTGGAACATCCTTTGGGAATAAGCGGTCAAATTCTTCATCAGAAATAGCATTCTTGTTGTCCTTTGGTGACATTAACTTCATCACGTCGACAACGTTGATGTAACGGATCTTAAGATCTGGGAACTTGTCGTGCAAAATGTCAATGGCTGCCAAAGTTTCGATAGTTGGTTCAGTTTCAGTTGAAGCAAAGACAACATCTGGCTTTGCACCCTTATCAGTTGAAGCCCAGTCAATGTAGCCTAAGCCCTTGTCAACCAACTTTTGAGCTTCTTCAATTGAGAACCATTGTGGACGAGGTTGCTTTGAAGTTACCAAAACGTTGATGCATTCACGATCCTTAAAGGCCTTGTCACCAACAGCAAGCAAAGTGTTAGTATCTGATGGCAAGTATTCATGAATCAAATCTGGACGATTCTTTTCGTATAAGTGAGTCAAAATACCTGGATCTTGGTGAGTGTAACCGTTGTGGTCTTGTTGGAACACAGTTGAGGTAGCAACAAAGTTAAGTGATGGGTAATCATGACGCCAGTATTGTTCCTTAGCTTTTCTAAGCCACTTCATGTGTTGTGTAAGCATTGAGTCTACTACACGACCAAATGCTTCGTAAGTTGCGAAGAAACCATGACGACCAGTTAATACGTAGCCTTCAAGGAAGCCTTCATCTTGGTGTTCTGATAATTGTGAATCGATCACACGACCACTTGGAGCCAAGTTTTCATCATTTGGTTCGTGGATTTCTGGTTCCCATTGACGCTTTTGGTTATCCAAAAGTTGGAACAAACGGTTTGACTTAGATTCATCAGGACCAAAGCCGCGGAAAGTGGTTGGGTTAAGCTTAGCAACTTCATCTAAGTATTTAGCCCATTCAACCATGTCTTGAGCTTCCATTGAACCTGGCTTGTCAAACTTAAGAGCAAAGTCACGGTAGTCTGGCAAGTTCAAACGCTTAGGATCTTTACCACCATTAGTGATTGGGTTCATTGCCATACGGTGGTCGCCTTCAGCAGTGTTTTCAGTAACAATTTCCTTAGGTGAACCATCTTCGTTGAATAATTCTTCAGGCTTGTAGCTTTCAAGCCAATCAGTCAACATGTCGGCATGCTTCATATCACCTTGTGAGACAGGAATTGGAATTTGGTGTGCTCTAAATGAGTTTTCAATTGGGTTACCATCAAGATCCTTCTTTGGACCAGTCCAACCCTTTGGGCATTGGAAGATAATCAATGGCCAGTGTGGCAAACTTGCATCGTTATTTTCACGAGCATGCTTTTGAATGGACTTGATTTCTTCGATTACTTCGTCCATGGTCTTAGCCATTTCTTCGTGGACTTGCATTGGATCCTTTTCACCATCGAAACGGCCACCCTTAAATACTGAAACAAAGTGTGGATCCCAACCCATACCACGGAAGTATTCGGTTAATTCTTCATCACTCATGCGTGAAACGATAGTTGGGTTAGAAATCTTGAAGCCATTGATTTGAAGGATCGGTAAAACAGCACCATCTTTAATTGGGTTGATGAACTTGTCACTGAACCAACTTGCTGCAAGTGGGCCTGTTTCAGCTTCACCATCACCAATTTCAACGGCAGCAATTACGTCTGGGTTATCCAAAACAGCACCAACACCGTGTGAAAGTGAGTAACCTAATTCCCCACCTTCGTGGATTGAGCCCGGGGTTTCAGGAGCAGCGTGAGAAGCAACACCACCTGGAAAACTGAAGCGTTTGAACAACTTAGCCATACCCTTTTCGTCTTGGGTAATTTCTGGATAACGTTCAGTGTATGAACCATCAAGGTATGAGTTAGAAACCATTACTTGGCCACCGTGACCTGAACCTTCAATGTAGAACATGTCCAAATTGTATTTCTTAAGGACACGGTTTAAGTGAGCATAAATAAAGTTTTGTGGAGCAATGGTACCCCAGTGACCAATTGGCTTTGGCTTAACGTCTTCAGCTGTCAAAGGTTTCTTAAGTAGTGGATTCTTCATTAAGAATAATTGTCCAACTGATAAATAATTGGCAGCGCGCCAGTAAGCATCGACGCTCTTTAAATATTCTTTTGAGTCGTAATTCGTCATTTTTTCTCCTTTGAGCAAGTTTAAGTACTCTATTTTGTAATCCTTTTCTTTATACTTATATCATACCAATTATTATTCATAATTCAATCATTTTTATAATTGGATCCTACCAATTTAAATAAGTCTTAATTTTTAAATCCGAATAGCCTTATAGTTGAACTGATCATCTTTTTATAATTGAATATAAGTGTTTATACTTTGATATGCTTAAAAGCACTGATTAATAAATATAAAGTACTGATTAAGCAATTACAATTTATTATAAAAATGCTAGATTTATTCATGGAGAGAGAAAATGACTCAAGAAGAACGATTAATTCAAATTAAAAAGCTATTGAAAGAAAAACATCAGCTTTCAACTAGAATGATTGCCCAACATTTTAATGTATCTTTTGATACTGCACGTCGTGATGTAATTCATTTAACGACAACTGGACAAGCAATCCGAGTACACGGCGGGCTGATGGAAATCAATCAAAATAGCGTACCTGATTTTTTAGCTAGAAACGAAGTCCAATCTCCAATCAAACTCAAGATGGCTAAAATGGCTAAACGATTCGTTCATCCTGGTCAATGTGATTTTATTGGTTCTTCTACTATTTTGAAGCAACTTTGTCCTATGCTTAACGGAATCGATATGCAAGTAGTTACTAATTCAATCGACAATGCTTTAAGCATGTTAACAACCGAAATCCCTTCTGTTAGATTGCTAGGCGGATTAATCAATAAGTCGCAGCGCTACATTTACTCGGAAGTCGCTCTTGAAACGATTCGTAAGATTCATTTCAATACAGCTTTCATTGGTGCTTCCCGCATTAGAGCAGATGGCGTATATGCGCCAAAAATGGAAGACGCGGAAATTGTACGTACGGCAATTGCACGCGCTAATCAAGTTGTTTTAGTAGCAGAAAAATATAAATTCACTAATGATTCATCTTCTCCATATATGTCCGCTCCATTGGATAAGGTGGATGTCTTAATAACAGATACTCCTTTAACCAATGAGCAGAGAAGTTGGTTTAATCATAAAACACAAATCCTACCGGTTTTAAAGGAGTGATTATGATGTTCGGCATTTTTAAACATAGCTCAGATACCAAAGAGGTTTATCAAGATTTAAAAAAATTCTATAATAGTTTTTTCAGCAATATTTATAATGAAATGAATATTGGACGCTATCGTCCTATTCGCGATGCTATTGGACTGGTTATTAACAAATTCGATAGTAATGACCATCCACTTGAATATACAAGTAAATTAGTAATGTATATTGAAGCCAAGGTAGCATTGAATCATTTACATTTAACCCCTGATCAAGAAAAAATAATGAAAAACTTAACAGAAAAAACAAAATATGTAAATCTTTCTTACGTTTAT
>NZ_LARO01000052.1:0-10969 GCF_000980505.1 Lactobacillus sp. N54.MGS-719 | reverse complement strand
AAGGACATTATGCAGTGAGGCTTGTGCCTCTTTTTTAATGCAAAAAATCCTATTGATAGAATATCATAGAAATCTATCAACAGGATTTATCATAGAACCCAAAAAGCTTGGTTAGTGTGATGCTAATCAAGCTTTTTGATTTTATTTCAAAGTCAAACCTTCCAAATTACCCAAGGCAATCTTAGCTGATCTTTTAACGCTCAAAGTTTTGCCATAATCGCGGTATCTTTGCTGCATTTCTTTTAACTCTAGGGGATGCTCGAACCAGTAATCAATCTTTTCAGCTAAGGCTGTACTATCACCAGCAGGGAAACGATTGTTGTCAGTCAAAGCATAGCTAACAGTAGAAGACAAGGGACTGTCGGCAATTACAGGTACGCAGCCACTAGCAAAGGCCTCCATGCAAGCCATGCCTTCAATCTCGACATCAGCGCAGTGCACGACCAGGTCGGCTTGAGACATAATCTTTCTCAAATCAACTGGTGCAAAATAGTGCATGATTGGTTTCTTAGGGAGCTGATTTGCCAACTTTTCATATTCTTTTTCTAGAGGACCTTGACCAGCAAAAATAAGGCGAATTTCTGGGGCATGTTTAGCTAGTTGCATTGCTTTGAATAAAGTTTGTTGCTGTTTTTCATGCGAAAAGCGTCCAATACACAAAATGGTGAAGGGATGCCCGACTTCTTCTTTGTGTGGATTTTGAATAAACTTTTCACTAATTCCATTTGAGACCACAAAAAGCTTTTGCTTGAAGTGATGTTGTCTTAACCATTTTGCTACCTTAGGTGTAGGAACCTGCAAGGCATCACAATTTCTGAATGACTTGACCTTGAAGAAAGTCATAAAGCACCAGTTGCCAAATTTGTTGTCCAAAATCGGCACGGAAGCAGTGATGTTTTGCGGATAAATGTGAAAGGTTCCGGTCACTGGTTTAGCCTGTTTTTTAGCAAGCTTTGCTGCTCGCCAAGAAACAGGAAAAGGTGTTTCAACTTGAACAATATCTGTCCAGCTGATCGCTTTTTTTAATGTTTTGTTGATTGGCTTAGCAAAGTGGAACCCCTGCTTTTTAATCAAGCCGTAGATAATAGGAATGTAAATTTTTAGTTCAGGCACAGAGTAATCGGCATCTTTTCCAGTAGAAAGGATACGAACCTCTTGGCCCATTTTCTTGTATTCGTGAGCAAATCGTTGCGTCGAGATGCTCATACCATTACTTTGATTGAAATAATCGTCAATTACAATTAAGATTTTCATGATTTTCCCTAAGTGTGTTAATAGAAGAATTTCGCTATAATATAACCAATAGATATGGAGATAAAAAATGATCTTGGGTTTTCATAGGCGACAAGTTATAGCTAATATTAAAAGAAATGTAGCTAAAAAGCAATTTAATAGCAAGGCTGAGCTGCACGATCCGGTGCTTGATCAAGAGCAGACGAATAATATTGTAAATAAATATTGGAAGTATACTTCATCAATCGGCTATCGCATGATCAATCCGGTTATTCGAGGTATTTTTGCTGCGGCGTCGCAGATTCTGACTGGACGTTGCCAGATTGAAGGGTTAGAGAATTTGCCTGATATACCGACGGCTTTTGTTACGGGTAATCACTACAACCAGTTTGATGTCTTGCTGATGAAAAAGTTGGCGATGAAGAAAAACAAGAGAATGTTTATCGTGGTGGAGGCGAGTAATCTAGCGATGCCGCATCTGATTGGCTGGGCGGTGCGAAATTTTGATTCTTTGCCAATTGATAAAGATATGCATTATTTGAGTCGCGTTTTTCCGAAAAAGTTGAAAGAGACACTTAAGAAACCATGTTGGGTGTTGATCTATCCTGAAGAGGAGTTGTGGTTCAATTATTGTAAGCCGCGTCCATTAAAAAAGGGTGCATATTACTATGCGGCAGAGTTGAATCAACCAATTATTTCGACTTTTACAGAAATTAGAGCGACTTCGAGACGTGAAGTGTTTCATCGTGATTTTTATAAGACGAGAAAGATCTTGCATGTGTTGCCGACAATCTACCCTAATTCTGATTTGAAGTTGTCAGAAAATGTGAATCGGATGTGGCGTAAGGATTATGAGCAAAAGAAGGCAGCTTATGAGAAGTGCTATGGTAAAAAGCTGACTGATAAATTTAGCTATGATGATATTGCTGGGTATGCACCGAAGAAGTAATGATACGTTAGGATATTTTGATCCTAGCGTATTTTTTAGTAAATTTTGAATAAAATAACAGCAATCAGAGCATAATATAGTTATCGGTGAAAGCGTATATGTGAATAGATAAGAAGGCAACATCATGTTTGAAAACAATAACAGAGTGGATCGCTTCGCGATTCGTAAATTAACCGTTGGTGTAGCTAGTGTTTTAATCGATGTATGTTTTTTTAGAGGTAATGTGAATGTTGTTAGCGCTGATCCGATTGGTGGGGATGCGCAGACGGAGCAGTCGGTTAAAACAGAGAAACAAACAAAGCCTGTAGTAGAGGCAGGGACTGATGGAGGAACTGAGGCTGGTTCTGATAGGGATGTAGGTGCAGTAGTTGAGTCTGATAATTCAGGTGATGCCGAAGATGGTGCATCTAAAGGAAAAGGTTCGGATCATTTTGGGGATGCAAAGAAAGATGAGAATACTGCATCATCCGATGACAAACATCTAATTACTGATGGCAATAAGGCCAAAGAAAATGATGATGAAGCTAACGAAGACAAGAAGGAAGAACATGAGTCATCAGATAAGGGAGACTCCGGAGATAAACTAGCGGATAGTAAAATCATGGCTAGATTAGCTCGTGCCCCTAGGAGGGTGAAGGATCCTACTTTCCCTGAAAAATACGTCTTGCATGATGGTTACAAGTGAATCACCGATTACATCTTCAAAGGTGGTAGTCAAAAGCCGGTAATCATCTTAGTTGACCCGTACGAACATAAAAAGGGTGATCCTTTAATTAACGACAAGCCAACGTTTGAGATATCAAAACCAGAAAAGAAGCCTGACGACAAACCAAAGACACCAGACAAGTCAAAGGTACCAGATAAGATAACTGTTCCTGATATCCCTGACGTTCCTGAACCAAATCCGGCTGTTGTAACTACAGATGAGCCTAAAGAACCAAAGGGCGAAAATGTAGATGAAACTTTAACCACTGGTGTAAAAGGCCAAGATGTAACCAAGACTAAGCAGAATAATCCAGTCAAACCAATGGCTCAAGACATAAAGCAGCCTAAGCAGCCAGTCGTTCAAAAAGTTTCCCTAAACAGTCCAAAAGCAACTTTGCCTCAAACAGGTGAACGTAGCTCAATTTTGTTGAGCGTGCTCGGCGGATTAGTTGCATTAACTGGTTTGCTTTATCTTGATAAGGACAGAAAGAATAAGAAAGCTTAATAAACAAAAAGACGAGAAATACTAAAAAGAAATCTCGTCTTTTTTGATGCTCTTAAAATTTTTATTACTTAACGTTCAAAATATCTTCCTTAGCATGAATCAAACGCGTGATGAAAGCACAGTATGGAGTGGCAACACTATGCTTCAAGCCCTTGCGCCAAACGGCACCGTCAATATAGTCGATCTCAGTTGGACGATTGTTTTGAACCAAATCCTGATGCATTGAAGGATAGTGTGGCGTATCAAACAAACTTTCAACGTGTTCAATAACTTCCTTGCGATCCAAGTTGACGCCCTCGTATTGAGCAACATCCGCAAATTCTTGTACGATATTTCTAGTCAACTCGTCAGCTTCCTTAGTGTGACCAAATTGCTTGCAGTCAGCATCAAGCAAAGCACAAAGAGCATTAACCACGCCGTTAACACAAGCTTTACGCCAGATAGAGTACATGACGTTTTCACTGTAACTAGCATTCAAACCGGCATCAGTCAAAATCTTAACGATCTTTTGCGTCTCGTCTTTACCTTTTGGATCAAGGCATTGGATTTCGACGTTACCATTGTCATTGGCGAAAGTAATGTGGCCAGGAGCCGTCATCATTGATGCCCACATCGTGACACCCATAATGATGTGATCGCGAGTGACAAATCTCTCTAGCACATCTTCGTGACCTAAGCCATTAAGCAAGCAGAGCACATAAGTATCTTTGCTAATGATTGGCTTCAGACTGTTTAACATATTTTCTAGCTGCATTGACTTGGTAAAGACGATTAACAGATCAACGCTTTCATGTTGCTCATCAATTTCTTCAGGACTGTAAATTGGCATCTTTTCCGCAATTTCTTCGTCCTTAACTCTAGCAACCACGCCATTTTCACGGATGGCGGCAATGTTTCTGTCCCAAGTGTCAATTAAGATAACGTCATTGCCAGCTTTCTTTAAATGCCAGCCGAACTTTGAGCCCATAGCTCCAGCACCGGCAATTGCAATTCTCATATTTTAAGCCTCCTGTATAATTAGTAATCGTTTTCAGCATAAGATAAAATAGATAAATTAGCAATTGAAAAGAATGCTATAAATAAGTTATTATTAAAGTGTGTAAGCGGTATCATATTTTTGGAGGCTTATTATGGCTATTATTAATAATGATTTTCATGATGTTTTAACTGGAAGACATTCTGTACGTAGATTTGATCCTTCAGTAAAAATTAGTCGTGAAGAAATGACCGAAATGCTTAAAGAAACCATCACGGCACCATCTGCATGCAACTTACAGGCTTGGAGATTTGTAGTTGTTGATACAGATAAAGGAAGAGAAAAACTGCATAAATATTTTATGAAGTTTAACTTCCCACAGATCGATAAAAGTTTGGCAATTGTTCTATTCTTTGGCAATACTTTGGCTTTTAAAAAGTATAGTAAATTATGGCATAGTATGTATGAAGCCAAAAAGGTAACTAAGGAAGCTATGGATGCGGCTTTAAATACTTTTATGCCTTTATATGAAAAAGCACCAAAGGAAATGTTAGTTGCTGATTCAATGGTTGATACTTTACTTGCTGCAATGCAGTTTATGTTGATAGCTCGTGAGCATGGCTATGATACTAATGCAATGGCCGGTTATGATTCAACTAAAGCTGCAGCCACAATGGGACTTGACCCTAAGCAGTATGTTCCGGTGATGGCAATTGCGGTTGGTAAGCATGATCCAAAGGCTGAGCCTGAGATTGCTACGACTAGATATCAAATTTCAGATTTAGTTGATTTTGAATAATTGCTTATATAGAAACTTTTTTATGATGAAAAGACTAATAGTAGGAGGTACTTGTTATGAGAAAAAGATATTTGTTCCTAATGTCATTAGTTGCATTCTTTAGCATTTTCTTTGTAGGGATGCAAAGTCAAAATGTTTATGCAGATAGTCAATATGGCATTGCTCGTAAATATACAACACCTAAGGCAACTCGGGGAACTTGGTACTATCGTGAAACTGACAAGTTCAGCAGTGATAAAAAGACCATTTATACATTGAAGATTACTGCTCACACTGCTAACAAAGATAAGTTGTATGTACCTTCACAAAAATTCTTTAAGAAGAATGTATATAATGTTTCTTCAAAGAAGCGTAATGCTTTTATCAAGAAGGTTATGAAGAAGAATATTTATGCAGCTTATAACTTTAAGAAGGGCTTTAACGTTAACAATTGGGTTAACTTGGCTGGTGATGGTGTTTACTACATCCCTGTAACCAGAACTGTTAAAGGTAAAAAGGTGAAGGCTTTGAAGATTGCTACTGGTGCTGATCAATATGCCAGCGCTTATGCATTCAAGACCAAGGCTTTAGCTAAGGCTGCTAAGTAATAGAAATCTTATTTTAATGAATATTTTAAAAAGACATAGTCAGAGTAAATCTGACTATGCCTTTTTGAATGCCTGATAAGTGGTAAAATGTCGTTGAATTGGAAAGTTGAGGATGAAATGAAAAAGATTGGGAAAATATCAGTAATTTTGTTAGCAGGTTTAGCTTTAGCTGGCTGCAGTCAAAAGCCTAAGCAAAAGACTTCATCTAAAGGTAGTGCAACTATCAAAGTAACTAAGAACAAGAAACGACCTACAAAGATGGGGCACTTATCAGATCAAGATCTAAGTCCGCAGAAAACGGTAGCAGTTGTAGTTGCATATGCTGGTAATCGTTATTCTGGTAGTTGGAACAAGGCTTTGCTTGATGGTAAGCAAAACGGTATTGAAGTTGATTTAAAGAATCAGTCAAATTATTCATATATGAATGAGGGTAGCGGCGTAGCTTATATGGTATCGGCAGATGCTGGATATACTCTTAAGCAAGTGAATGGAGAAAATATTTATTATCTCTTTTCAAATGGTAAAAAATTAGGATCTGTGACCATGAAGCAAATGGTTGATTATTTGAATAAACGTGACTCAGATAGTTTGGTAAATAGTTTAGCTCAAAATGCCAAGGTGAACGATGAGCGTTCGGATTCAAGCGAAGATTCTGCTGGTAAAAAATCAAACTTACCAGGAGACGACGGATTGTTTAATGTGCCAACTGAATTTCAAGGTACTTGGTATACTTATAATGATGATAAAATGTCTATTATTAAAATAAGTCAAAACAAAATCAACGTTGATAATTACGTACAAGAATTGCATAAAGTAAAAGCTGGTTTTCTTGATAAATATACTTATGGTGATATGTCTGCATCATATCATAAAGCAACCAAAAATTGGGGAATGGCTGGTATGGGAAGTCAACGTGTTCATGGAATAAATTATATGAATGTCCGTGGTTGGATGCAGGAAGCAGGGGATGGAGACTTCTATGGTCTACATACTGAGAACGGTCAATCTGTTTTAGTACTTGCTCAAGGAGCCGGTCCATGGGTAAGTGGCGTTGCCTGGAAGACGCCACAACTTGCTCAACAATATAAGCATAAGAAATTTAAGGATTTGTATTACCAAGATGACCAATAATATGAAAAGGATACCGTTAATCTTAATGTTGGGGCCACAAGCTTCAGGTAAATCTAGTTTCATTAAGATGAACGATTTACAAAACTATACTATCTCAGCTGATGAGATAAGAATTCGTTTAAATGGAATTAATTCAAATAATGGGCATCCCCAAATCAACTTTGTGAATCAAACTGAGAAAATCGTGTGGCAAATTTTTAATCAAATACTGCAAACACGGTTACAAAATGGCCTACCAACTATTGTCGATAATACAAATTTAGGCGGGCATGGATTTAATCCAATTAATGATATCTTGAAAAGAGTACCGGATAATTATCAAGTGTATGTGATCGATTGTTTTAAACCACTACTGGATGCCAATGATCCACTAAGTGAGGAATCATTAACTCATGCGTTAAAAATTCTCGACCAACGCAATCGTGATCGAGAATATTCAGTGAATATTGATATTATTCAACGTTTTGTTGATTATTATGCTCACTTCGAAATACCAAATAAGGTAAAAGTGATTAGCTCTGCTGATCTGCAGAAAGTACAGGATTTGATTGATCTAATTCTAAATTTTAATAGGTAAAAAATCTAACTTAAATTAAAGAGTCAGCATACTATGGAATGCTATAGTGTGCTGGCTTTTTGTTATAATAAATATAAGAAATACGTTAACAAGGAAGATAAAATGAAAACATTAACTTTACAGTATACAATTAGTCAAAAAGGTTGGACGGATTTAAGACAGAACGGCAAGATCAGTATTGATGAGCAATCATATTTACTTAATGCGATTCGTACACAAGATCAATATTTCAAGAATATCTATCTTGAACAATATCTGTTGCAAAAGATTATTAAAGATACGTTGCCAGAAGCAAAGAAGCCAATTTTGGCTAAAAAGATACCGATCTCTTGTACACCATTTCCAGAGCATGTAACCGAAATGCCGGATGCCGGTGAAATTTTGTTGGAACTTGTAGTTCCAGAGAATGAGGTTGTAACAGTTGATTATCGTACTTGGCTTTATTTAGCTAGCGAAGTAAACAAGACAGTTGAAAAGTACAATAGCATGAAAGATATGAATACAATCTTGAAGTTGCCTGAAAAGAAATTAAAGATTGATAAGATGATGCGAGTTCAATTGCTTGATGTGTTAAATCCAGCTAAGACAATGAACTTTATCCCTGAACTCAAGTTAGATCAAGTCAAGAAGGCTTATCAGTCGGCTGATGGTCAACTTGAAGAACTTGAGGATTATTAAGCAGAAGAAGGTTAAAACTATGAAGAGGAGAGGCTATTTAATTGGTGCAGTAGCTGCTGGTGCATTGCTATTTAGTTTGAATACTAACGTTCAAGCTGCAACGGTACCAATTTCTGATAATGCAACCAGCTATGTGAGAAAAGGCAATCAATACCGTTTCTATTTCAAAGCACCAACCAGATTAACTGTTGCCACTAAGGCAAAATATAAGATCCTTAATACTTCAAATTGGGAATGCATCCCTTATAAGGGTAAAAACAAGAATACAAAGGTCTTTTATTTGCGTTCTGGTCATTACAATTTGACTACTAAATCTGGTAAAAATGTAAAGATTAAGACTAGCGCTACACGGATTACCAAGATCAGAAATAAGCTGGAGACTTTCTCTCATAAAACTTATCCGTTAGAAACGCGTTTTACCTCAGCTATCCCAATAAAAATAGGACAGACGGTTACTGGTATGACTGATATGTATCATACTGAAAAGCTGAATACGATGAATAGATATAAATTTACGCTGGATAAAGATCAAAAGGTAACGATGAATATGTCTGTTCAACCTGTGTATGAGAACAGTCGGTCTAATATTTTTAACAATAATGACATTCAAATTGTGCAGGACACAGATTATGGTTATACGTTAAATCCATGGAAAACAAAAGGAACCTTAAAAAATGGAAAATATTCCTGGAATTTAGAGAAAGGGACTTATTATCTAGAAAAAGGTTCTGCTCGTGGTCGTTTCAGCTTTAAGTTGACTAGCGAAGATACGAATGCTCTTCCAAGTACGCCTAAGTTGACTAAGGTTAGCTCAACTGAAGATGGAATCAAGGTTGATTATACTAAAGCTGATAATGCGACTGGTTATGGAATTTATGGTTCTTCTCTAAGACGGTATAGATCAAATGATCCTTTGCTTGATGCCGCATCAATGATTGGACATAGTAATTTCACCCCTGACGGCAATTATCCTGATGTTTTAACTCAGACAATTTCAAAGAATAGACTGATTAACGGTGAAACTTACGATATTGCTGTTCGTGCGGTGAATGATGAAGAAGGTAGAAGCTTTAGCCCAGTTTCAGCAAATCAAAAGTTTACTTACTATATTCCTTTAAAGGGCAGTCATGAGAAACCAAAGACGCCAACGCTTAAGGTTAGCTATTATAATGACCATGGTTCAGATGAACCATATATCAACATTGAATGGGACGTTAACCCAGAAGCTGATAGCTATGAGATTCAGTATAGATTGAAAGGTAGCAGTAAGTGGGCAACCTTCTTTAGCAAAAACAGAAGTGGCGATATAGTAGATGATCCAACGAATGATTTTGGACAAGACTTTAAGAAGGGCCAAGTTTACGAAGTTCGCGTTCGTGCACTTCACAGTAATTTGATCAGTGGCTGGTCCGAGGTTAAAACAGCACGCGTTGATGTTACGCCGAATAGGTAGAAAATAGTTAAAAATGTCTTTTAATTGGGTTATTTTGACTTAGTCAAGAGACTTTTTTATAGCATTCCAGAGAGGGATGCTTTTTATTTTTCAGTAATCGTAATTACAGTAATTATAATTATTGTAAGTACGATTACTGTAATTTAAATTACTGAAAGATGATGATAAGTGGAGAAAAACGCTAAAAATGTAGTGTTAAAATTATAGAGTATAGAAAAAGTTAATATGAATCCATTAGCTTACAATTTAGAAATTAAAAGGAAAGCAAACAACAATGCAAGCAAGTATATTTAATGCAACGGAGCGATTTTTCGCACCATTTCAAATGATTTTAAAGATTCCGGTCTATCAGCGTAACTATGACTGGAATAAAAATAATGTAAAAAGATTATTAGATGATTTACATACTGTAATTAAAACTAAAGAGCATCATTTCTTAGGTGCGGTGGTTTATCTTGAATCAACTAATAGTGATATAGGATTACCAGAATACTTGATTATCGATGGACAACAAAGATTAACTACCATTACATTAATGCTTCAAGCCTTAAAAGATGCCACAGTTGATGGTGATGCATTTACTACTGGAACTATTGAAAGTTTTCTAATTAATACTCAATCGCCATCACAAGAATATAAAATCAAGTTGAAGCCTATTAAATCAGATAATATTCAATATTCTGCATTATTAAAACACGATAATTCAAAATTAGATGAAAATAGTCATATTGTAGAAAATTATAGATTAGCGAAACAAACTTTTAATAATTGGTTAAGGCAAGGTATAGCAAGTAGAGAAATTTTATGGGCTATAAGACAACTTCAAGTAGTAGGAATTAGTCTAAAAGAGGGTGAGGATGATCCTCAAATAATTTTTGAAAGCATAAATTCTACGGGTGTTGCTTTAACCAATTCAGATTTAATTCGTAATTTCTTGTTAATGAGTGATCATGATCAAGAAAGATTATTTGAAGATTACTGGTTACCTATTGAAAATAAATTAAGAAGAGATAATAGCAATCATGCTATGGATGCGTTCTTTAGACAATTTATTATTATGAAGAAAAATTCAGTGGTCGCTGAACGTAAAGTTTACCAAACTTTTGTTGATACATTTAAAAATGAAAATCTAAGTCATGAACAAGCACTTAAGGAAATAAAAGATTATGCAGAATTATATGCTTCTTTTATGTACCCAGCAGAATCTAATTATAACGATGATATTAAAACAGATTTAGCTAGTTTAAATAGAATAAATCAAAGCACATCTTATCCATTCTTTCTTCATGTTTTCCATGACTATGAAAATAATGAAATTGATGAAGAAACTTTAACTAAAGTGATTCATTTGATTACAATTTATCTTATAAGAAGGA
>NZ_LARO01000045.1:0-11066 GCF_000980505.1 Lactobacillus sp. N54.MGS-719 | reverse complement strand
CAGGGACCTTCATGCAAAGCTACGGCATCCCCGAAAGAATGGCCACCGCAACCAAGCAACTTTTCAAAGACAATGACGACCTAATGTAGCAAAAAACTGGTGCTTCTAGCTTCATAGCTTAGATGCATCAGTTTTTCTATATTCTTTTAACGTATTTTTTTCACTTTAAAAACCAAACAAAAGCAAGTTGTCGCCTTCAACGCCAATATTGTTATCTTTCTTAAGTTGCTTCAAAGAATTTACAACAAACTTCTTCTGACTGCCCTTAAGCTTATTAGCAGCCTTCATTGCAGCATTAAAGTCACGTTTATTTTGTTTATTCTTTAGACTAATAATATTCTTATCAGCACTTCTATTAGCAATTCTCTTCAATGGATTTACTACTCCGCGCATCCCCTTGCTATTGAAGTAATAATATTGAAGCATTGCTTGCGTAGTCCAGCAGCTGTACTTCTTATCCTTAGAAGCCACTAAGTACAATGGAGCACCACTAATTTTGCCGTGGAATCTAACTATCTTTTCAACTCTAAATTTAACGTTTTGAACCTTAGCTGGACTAATTGTCTTGCCCTTGAAGGTTTCATAATGCGTTAAAGCATATTTGTAGTTGTTTTTTCCTACATAAATAGGATCTGCATCTTTGGAATTCTTAATTCTTAAAACATAGCCTTGTTTAGTTAACTTAGGGTCAT
Organism: Lactobacillus sp. N54.MGS-719; assembly: GCF_000980505.1. Lineage (NCBI taxonomy): Bacteria > Bacillati > Bacillota > Bacilli > Lactobacillales > Lactobacillaceae > Lactobacillus > Lactobacillus sp. N54.MGS-719. The sequence goes on along the minus strand of NZ_LARO01000045.1, from coordinate 10,374 downwards.
TTTCAATTACGGCCTTAGGATTAACATTTGTGGTTTTAGGTGCACTGCTAGCAGTACTTGCAGCTTGAACAGTAGCAGGCGCAACGCTTAAGAGAAGTCCCGCAATAACAGCAGAAGAAAACAACATTTTTTTGTTAAGGTTCATTGAAATTTTTTAGGGCTGATTAAGCAAGGATACCTCATGATTTTAATTTGGGGAAGAATTGCACTTTCAGCCCCTTTTTTGCTTTTTATTATTTATTCACTAGACCACTTATGATATTATTGCTAGTGAATTAGTTTAAAAAGAGGTGAATTAAATGGATCAGACAGTGACCGTTAAGGCAAAACTGCTCAATATTGATGAAGAAACCGCACATTCCTTTATGCAAACGATGGTTAAATATAAGGATGCCTGCAATTTTATCTCGCAATATGTTTTTAACCATGCTTTTGAATTAAAGCAATCTAAGCTGAACAAGGCTCTTTACCGTGATCTTAGAAATAAATTCGGTTTAAAAAGCCAAATGGCGCAGTCTGCTATTAAAACTGTTATTGCTCGCTATAAGACTGTTAAAACACAGCTAAAGCAAAAGCCATACCGCTACGATACTGGGAAAAAGGACGGCAAGGGTCACGCTATTTGGGCACAGACTTTTCGTAACCTTAGCTGGCTCTGGTACCCGATCCAATTCAAGCGTCCGCAATTAGATTTACAGCGCAATCGGGACTGGTCTTACCTAAGCTCTACCAAGCAAATATCTTTAAACACTTTGCAAGGAAGAAAAAAGGTTGATTTTGTGTGCAAGAGCTTCGATCAGTACCTTGATTCAGATAAATGGAAATTCGGCACGATTAAATTACTTAAATTTAGGAACCAATGGTACATGCACCTAAGCGCTACCGTCTCTTTGCCGGAATATCAGCCGGAAGAAGCTGAGCATGTTGTCGGGATTGACCGTGGCTTGCGCTTTTTGGCTTCCTGCTACGATGAAAAAGGCAAAACCTTGCTTTTCAACGGTCAAAAGGCATTAAGAACCAGACGCAAATACAAAAAACTGCGTGCCCAGCTTCAAGCCAAAGGCACCAAGTCCGCCAAACGAAGACTTAAGCAGATCGGTCAAAGAGAGAACCGCTGGATGAGCGATGTCAACCATCGCTTGACTAAGACACTCGTTGACCATTATGGCGCTAATACCCTTTTCGTTTTGGAAGACTTGACCGATGTCCGCTTTGCTACTGAAAAGACAGCTAAAGACAAACGCTATGAAATGGTTTCTTGGGCTTTCTATCAGTTTGAGCAGTTCCTTACCTACAAGGCTAATCTGAACTCGTCAGCGATAGTAAAAGTCCCTGCCAAATATACCAGCCAGCGCTGTCCCAAATGCGGACGGATTCGTAAGGAAAACCGTGATCATCAACTGCACTTGTATGTTTGCGATAGATGTGGCTACAAGTCAAACGATGACCGGCTTGCGTCAATGAACATCCAGTTCTTAGGGACACTCTATCGAAGCGGTGAGGAAGCACCGCAGTTTAACAAACAAGCATCTGCCGAGTAAATCTTGGCAGGTAAACGGGCATTGTCAACTGTCCGATGATGTAGTCTCGAAGGTGAGAGCCGAAAGGCGTTAAGATTACTATTCCACGTGGAATGAGAACTACAAACCCCAGAATTGATTCTGGGGTAGTTGATAACTATCTTGAAGGAACACGAATGAAACGAATTTATTATTATCACAAAACTACCGACGATGTGGTCGACAGCCACGATCAAAATTTCAGCTTACCAGACGACTATGTGATTTTGCCCAATTCTCGCGGTGCAAAAATTTGGTCCGCCATCGCTCGTCGTCTTGCCGCCGGCTTCGGCTGGATCGTTTTTCGCTTTTTCGACAACGTGAAGGTAATCGGCAAAGAAAAACTCAAGCAAGTCGACGGTGGCTACTTCATCTACGGCAACCATACCAGACCAATGGGCGATGTTTTTACATCCCTTACGATTTTTCCAATTAAGAACTTCTACGCTATCGCAGGTCAAGCCAACTGGGGCATCCCCTTCATCGGCAAATACCTGGTACGCTACGGTGGCCTTCCCGTTGGTAAAGACTTAAAACAGTCGGTCAAGCTGATCAAGGCTATCAAAACCGTGATCAAAGATAAAAAAGGTGAAGTTCTAATCTACCCAGAAGCCCACGTTTGGCCCTACTACACCAAAATTCGTCCCTTTGACGCAACCAGCATGCACTTTCCTGTTCAACTGAACGCGCCAAGTTTCGTTATGACCAAAACCTACCATAAAAGACGCTTTGGGAAGCGCCCTCGCGCAGTTGTTTATATCAACGGACCATTTTACCCGGATCAAACTTTAAGCCGTAAGGAAGCCCAAAATAAGCTCCACGATGAAATTCAAAAGACATTAATTGACCGAGCTAAGCTCAGCGATTATGAATATTGCCAATATATCAAAAAATAAGGTTAAGAAACGTTTTTGCTTCTTAACCTTATTAGCTTGTCTTTAAGAGTTTTAGTTACCTAATTAACATCATTACTAAAGGTGTGACATCATTTAGATTGTCTTTTCGAATAGAATTACTCAAAAGTACAATCGCATTTTCATCATTCATCCATTCTTGATGCTTAAAAAAGTCATGCATAGCTTGTTTAACTGCTGCAGTATCTGTTTTATCATCTTTTGAATTTAGTGCAGCTATGATCAAGTTTGCCCTATCTCTTAATTCTGTTGACATATGTTTAGTATTCAAAATTTTCAGCTTTAACTCTTTGGCTTTTTTTACATCATTATCATAAAAAGCTTGATTTAATTCTTGAGATATTTGGGAGTAATCTATGTTATCATTTGATGGAAAATACTTTTTAAAAAATTTAGTAATTGATATTCCACGTAACTGTAAAATTAAAATCAAATCATCAATAAAAATTCTATTTTGTCCATTTTCCATTTTAGAATAATGGGTAACAGATATTTTGCTTTCCTTAATCATTTGACCTTGTGTTAATCCTAACGATTTCCGTTCTTTTCTCAAAGCTTCTGAAATTTTCATTGACTTCAGACCTTCACTCAGAAAAATGCATTCTACACGGTATCATATAGAATATACAGATTAGTAAATTCGAATACTACTAAACAGGAGCAATTATGAATATACTTTTTTGCGGGGACGAAAACGCAGAAGACGGCGTTTTAATCTCCACACTATCTTTATTAAAGAACTCTGGTGCAAAGGAACTGCACCTCTACATTTTAACCATGGAAGCTCACAGCGATAAACGCAAGTATCATCCCTTCTCTAAGCATGCCGCAGATTTTATTCGTTCTTTATTAGTTAAAGCAAACCCTAAAAATACGCTGGAGTTGATCAACTGTACCGATCTATTTATCAAGCAGCCACCTACAGCCAACATGAATACGCGTTTTACGCCTTATGCCATGTTGCGTCTTTTTGCGGATGAATTGCCACAGATCCCTGATCGTATTCTTTACCTGGACGACGATATCGTTATTCGCAGCGACATTACTGCTTTTTATAAGCAAAACATCAAGGGTATCGAACTCGTCGGTGTACTCGACTACTGGGGCAGATTTTTCTTCCACAATGTCAAAACTAAGCGCGTCTTTGACTACCTGAATTCCGGCGTCCTGCTGTTAAACATGACTAAGATTAAACAAACCGGTCTTTTTGCTAAAGTCAGAGACATGATGCAAACCAAAAAAATGTTCTTGCCCGACCAGTCCGCAATTAATAAGCTGGCTGTCGCCAAGCGGGTCGTGCCACGCCGCTACAACGAACAATATCGTTTACAAAAGAACACTAAGATTCAGCACTTTACTACTAGTTTTCGTTTCTGGCCTTACTTCCATACGCAGACAGTTAAGCCATGGGACGTTGACCGTGTGCACAGCGTACTTCATTTGCACGAATATGATGATTTACTCAACGAATATCTCAAGATTCGCAATAATTTGAAAGAATAATACTTGGAGGAACTATTTTGAAAACTATCCCTGTTTTTTACACTATCAGTGACAACTACACGCCATATGCATTTGTCTCAATTCAATCATTAATGGATCATGCTGATCCTAAGAAGGACTACACTATCACTCTTTTGGTTCAAGAAATTTCTGATGAACACAAAAAGAGCTTGGAAGACATGTCAACTGACAACATTCATGTCCACGTCTTCCACATTGACGATGACATGGTTAAGCCAATTCACAAGACTAAGGAAAACTACTTACGTGCCCAATTTTTCACCATGTCCATCTTCTACCGTTTGTTCATCCCTGAATTATTCCCACAATATGACAAGGCAGTTTACCTAGATGCCGACACCATTATTTGCACAGACATTGCGGATTTATACAATACTGAAATCGGCGATAACATGTTTGCCAGCTGTCCTGATTTATCTATTCGCTACATGCCGCTTTTACAAAAATACATTAAAGAGTGCCAAGGCATCTTACCTGCCGAAAAATACATCAACAACGGTGTCATTTTGTTCAACATGAAGGCCTTCCGCGATAAGCACTTCGTCGACAAGTTCTACTACTTGATGGGCAAGTACCATTTCGACAACGTCGACCCAGACCAAGCCTACATGAACGAAATCTGTGAAGACAAGATCTACCACTTGCCTAAGGAATGGGACGCTATGCCTAACGAAAGCATCCCCGAAATTGAAAATCCTAAGATCGTGCACTACAACTTGTTCTTCAAGCCATGGCACTTTGAAGACGTGCAATACGCTCACTACTTCTGGGACGTTGCCAAGACCACGCCTTACTATGACGAATTAAAGCAGCAACTTGCTGACTTTACTGACGAAGATCGTAAAAAGGCCCGTGCCGATCTTGAATGGATGGCCAAGAAAGTTGACATGATCGTTGACGAACCTAACACCTGGGCTAAGGTCAAAAAGCACGAATCCGTTAAGATTGACTAAGAAAGGAAAATTTATGACAGTACCAGTTTTTTACAGCATTAGTGATGACTTCACTAAATATGCGGCAGTATCACTCAATTCTTTGGTTAAACATGCCAGCTCTGATACAGACTACACCGTGTATTTCTTAAGCCAAGATTTGTCTGATGAGCATAAAAAAGATTTAAGCGATCTCGGCAATGAAAATGTACACGTAAAATTTTTCCATATTGACGACAAGTTGGTGAAGCCGATTCAAAACCGAAAGGAAAACTTCTTGCGGGCCGACTTCTTCACCATGTCAATTTTCTACCGCTTGTTTATTCCTGAATTGTTCACGCAATACGACAAGGCAATCTACATCGACAGCGACACCGTTGTTAACGACGATATTGCTAAGCTTTACAATGTAGAGCTTGGCGACAACTTATTTGGTGCCTGCACCGACTCTTCAATTCAATTTGTGCCTAAGATGGTGAAATACATCAAGGATGTTTTAGCACTCGATCCTAAGAAGTACATCAATTCAGGAATGTTGGTCATGAACGCTAAGCAATTCCGTGACAATCTTTTTATCGATCACTTCATGGAACTGCTTGAAACTTACCACTTCGACTGTATTGCACCCGATCAAGATTACTTAAATGAAATGGGCGAAGGCAACATTCTTCACCTTGATCCACGCTGGGATGCTATGCCTAATGAAAATACCGAACCGATCAAAAATCCTGGTTTGATCCACTACAATCTTTTCTTCAAACCATGGCATTTCAAAGGCGTGCAATATGAAGATTATTTCTGGCAAAGCGCTAAGGAAACCAAGTTTTACGACGAACTAAAGGCTGAACTCGATAACTACACCGATGAACAACGTGCGGCCGATCGTCAAAAGCTGAACCACATGCTTTTAAAGGAAGACAAAACAGAAAAAGACCCTAACAATTGGGCCAAAGTTAAGGAACGTGAGGCAGTTAAATTATGATTTTTGGTGATAATCGAGAAGCAGTAATTAAAAATATCAAAAAAGCTGCCAACGACCGTGATTTTACGGCTAAGGTTGAAATCGGTGACCCACAAATGTCGCTTGATGAAAGATTGAAGCTAGTTAATGACTACTGGGAAAACCGTAAAACTTTTTCCAGCAAGATCAACAACCGCATTGGTCATGTGATTTTTAATACTTTGGCTAAGACAATCGCTGGCTCAACCGAATTCGAAGGCCTAGAAAAATTAAACAATTTACCTATTGGTGGCGCGATTGTTACTTCCAACCACTACAATCAAGTCGATTCGCTTCCAATTAAGCTCCTCGCTGACAAAATGCACTGTCAACTTTCAATTGTTATTGAAGATACCAACCTGATGTTGCCTGGCTTTTTCCGCTACTTGATGAACTATGTCGGCACCATTCCTTTGGTTCAAAGCCCTAGTTACATTGCCAACGAATTTCCAAAGCATTTGAGCCAAGCATTGGATCAAAACAACTGGGTTTTGATTTATCCTGAACAAGAAATGTGGTGGAACTACCGCAAACCTCGTAAGTTGCAACGCGGTGCCTACTATTTTGCCGCTAAGCAAAACGTGCCAGTTATTTCCACTTTTGTTGAAATCAAGGATTTGCCTAAGGTCGAAAAAAAGGACGCCAACTTCTGCGAAACTAAGTACATTGTGCACGTTTTAGACCCCATTTATCCCGATGTTTCCCTAAGTGCTAATGAAAACGCCCACCATATGATGGAACAAGATTACAAGCAAAAAGTAGCTGTTTACGAAAAGATCTACGGTAAGAAATTAAACTACGATTTCTTAGATTGGGATATTGCCGGCTGGCGTGGTCACCTTTCATAAAAAAGATATAAGAAAAGATAGACCGCTTCTATTAAAAGTGACACTATGTTACTATTAACCTATAGTAGTTTTACTTTAGAAAGGAGCTTCTCGATATGAAAGAATTCACTAAAGAAACTCTGTCAAATTATGATGGCAAAAACGGTCGTCCAGCTTATATTGCCGTAAACGGCGTAGTCTATGACGTAACCAATAACTCTCACTGGGTTAACGGTGAACATCACGGCATGCGTGCAGGACGAGACGTAAGTTTTGATTTAACCAATACATCCCCACATGGGGCAAAAGTTTTAGTTCACACCAACAAAGTTGGTACTTTTAACTAAATAAAAATTTTGATCCGAAAAATGAATCCACCAAAAAGTGTCTGGGAAAAAAGTCCATTTTTAGCTAATTTTAGACTTTTACTCAAAAGAAAAATCCTATTAAATCAAGGTTTATTAATACCAAGATTTAGTAGGATTTCTTAATTTCTGAGTTTTTTCCCAGACACTTTTGTTTTTAGTAGTTAATTATTTTTTTCCGCAAAAGCAGTGTTAGCTGCGATTCTACCAAAAGTAAAGATATCAGCAAGGGAATTACCGCCAAGACGGTTGCCGGCATGAATACCACCTGCAACTTCACCTGCAGCGTAAAGTCCCTTAATTACAGCACCGTCTTTATTGATCACGCGGGCCTTGGTGTCGATCCTAAGACCCCCCATTGTGTGGTGAATAGCTGGTTTACGAGGCGTAGCATAGAATGGGGTGACTTCACACTTCAAGTTGAAGGCACTCTTGCCAAATTCTGGATCTTCACCGGCATCAACGTAAGAATTATATTTCTTAATTGTATCTTCAAGCACCTCTGGCTTCATACCAATTTGCTTGGCAAGGTCGGCTAAAGTATTTGCCCTGAAAAGCGTTCCTGCCTTCACCTGAGCGTCGATTGACTCTTGGGTAGTGTTATAGGCAGTGGCCTTAATTTTATCGTCAGCGATCAAATAGAAGAGTCCTCCGTTGGCAATTGCAGCTTTGGCCAGCGTATCACGTTCCGCAAATTCATTTACGAAACGTTTACCCTCTTTATTTACCATAATGTAGTTCTCAGGTGGCGTCTGCAAACCAGTGAATAATTCACCAGTCTTTGGATCAGACACAGGCATCAATTGAATAAAGCCCATGCCGACCAAGTCTGCACCAACTTCTTTTCCTAAACCGATCCCATCACCAGTTATCGCTGGAGAGTTAGTCGTTGGCATGTCGCTATCGATGTGTTTCCAATAAGTGTTGTACTTTTGGACCATCTTCATGTTGGCGCCAAAACCACCTGAAGTTAAGATAACTGATTTAGCGTGAACGGTAACCTTGGAGCCGTCGCTCTTTTCAGCAACAACGCCAACTACTTTATCGCCATCCACAAGCAAGTGCTTAGCGCGAGTTTCAGTCAAAACAGTTGCGCCATGGTCCTTAACCCAGTCGCCCAAAACATGAATATAAGCATAACCCATTGGTTCAACTGGCTTGTGACCTCTACGCCAAAGAGCACCAACTGGCATTGTTACTTGGCTATCGTCAAATTTTACGCCAAGTTCTTTAAGCCAGTTAACTGAATCGAGTGCATTATCAACTAATTCCTTAACTAAAGCGTAAGTGCCGTGAATCTCGTGTCCATTCAAATCGGTTCGCTTACCACCAACATAGGTTTGAATTTCATGCAGTAATTTTGAATCAAATAAATAATTTGCGCCTGAATCAACGTATTCCTTAATTTGTTTTTGCAATGCCTCAAAGTCGGAACGATATTCTAGATCAATCTTTTCAATTGGTGTAGCGGCTAATTTTTCCAAGTCCTCTTTTTCACCAGCTAAAGCCTTAAACTTCTTTTGCCATTCAGGCTCGGCCGCATTCATTGGACCACCAGCACGAGTCGTATTGCCGCCAATTTGTGGGAATTTTTCAAGTACGACAACTTTTCTACCATGTTGGATACTGCGCGCAGCTGCAGCCAGCCCAGCACCACCGGCACCGATAACTACTACATCAGTAGTATATTCTTCATCCTTTGTCGCATGTGCCTTGCTAGGCTTAGCACGCTTTTTCCATTCTTCGGCGTCTCCGCCGGCTTCAGTGATTGCTTCCGCAACCCCATCGATTACACCATGGCTAGAGATAGTAGCACCACTGACTGCATCAACGTTTAAAGTTTGATTGTCGACAATTAATTTTGGCAAACGGTTGAACACCTCATCAGCAACGCCCCTAGTTTCACCGCTTGCATTGACATTAATATTTTCAATTTTGTCTTCAGATAATTTAACTTGCATTGGCATATAGCTTGAGCCATGCCCTTTTGCTTTTACATCGTATGTACCTGGTTTCATAGCCATAAAAATCTCCCTCTTTTTGTATGTAAAGGTTTTCTTCTTTATTTTAATGGGGAATCTGGCTTAGGGGAAATAGTTTTCTAGCTAATGAGTTATAATAATTTTATTATTGGAGGTATATTTTATGAACGATCCTGAAGCATTATTGCATTATCTCGACGTATTACTAAAAGAAAACAATTTTACCAAAGCCGCTCGCGAGTTATATATTTCCCAGCCTTATTTAACTCAACTCATTAAAAGAATTGAAAAGCGCCTCGGTACGCAAATTATCAACCGCGATCACGTGCCTTTTTCGCTGACTGAAGCTGGAATGATTTACTACAAATATTTAGAAAACATTTCCTACAACGATCAGCAGCTCGAGCGTGAACTTGCACCCTTTACCCAACCTAATAAAGAGATTATTAAGGTGGGCATTTTAGAGAGCTTAGGTACTTTTTTATTACCTCGACTTCTTCCAGATTTCTTAAAAGAAAATCCTACAGTTGAAATTCAATTATTTGAAAATTCACCTCGTACAAATGAAACTAAATTGCTTAATGGTGAAATTGATTGTTACATCGGTCAAACACCTAAAACCATTTCTCGTGATTTAACTTATTCTGTTAAAGATGGTGAACAGTACTATGTAGTCATTCCTCAGAGCTCGTCATTTTTCCAATCTGGCAAGTTTATTTTGGAACCAAGTAGTCTGGACCTGAAAGAAGTTTTACAGGATCCTATGGTCTTAAGCTCCTCTGAGTCGGCCATTCGCCATCAAGTTAACGGGCTTTTTCAAAAGTTCCATATTAAGCCTAATATTGTATTAGAAAGTAAAAGTATCGTCACAACTACCGAATTAGCATTGCGTGGTGTAGGCTTAACTATTTCTTCAGCCAGCATTTTAACCAAAATGCGGCAAACACCGATCAACTTACTACCTATTGATGAAAATCTGATCTACATTCAATTCTTCATTGCCACTCAAACAAATAAAGAATTGTCTCCTGCACTACAAAGATTAATCACTTGCTTTAAAAAACTTAATCTTAAATCAAGCATCTAAAAAAGACCGAGGATAATTCCTTGGCCTTTTACTTACTACTTATTTAGATACCAAAAAAGAGGCCCGGCGGCCTCCTTCTTCCGTGCTCCGGCTGTCAGACTCGAACTGACGACATCTTGATTAACAGTCAAGCGCTCTACCAACTGAGCTAAGCCGGAATATTAAAAAAGAGCACGGCAGCTTC
>NZ_LARO01000123.1:0-1028 GCF_000980505.1 Lactobacillus sp. N54.MGS-719 | reverse complement strand
CTCAGGCTTCTTATTCAAGCTGTGCCGCATCTCTCGAAACGACTTTATTAATTTACCCTATTTCTGCTCTTCTTGCAAGTTCGCCCTTTCGTTCGCGTTAATCTGGATACACTAGGATGCGTTGTAGCCATTCTTATTTTTGCTCTTCGGATTTTGCTCATTTAATTCCCTTATTCAGCTTTTTTAAAGAATACTGTTCGGATTTTGCTCATTTTTTAATCAAAATAACGCTAAAATTTTCTCAAAATTTTTCAAAAAATACAAAAAAACACCTAATTTCACTTTTATCTGTGAAAACAGTGTGCTTTTTTATTGCTTTTTATCTATTTTCCTTTTTAATTTGTTTTATTATTCAAATCTATCAACACAATATAATTATTTATGCTTTATATTTATTATTTCTAAAAGAGGGCAATCAAGAGTAGATAACGACGAATACTCGTCTCAGAATTTTTCTACTGAGACCATTCAATATAATTTAAAATTCCTAATACCTTTTTAGCCTAAATCATTTTACTTAAACAACTTCATGCATGTTTAAAATTCTTCTTTTCAAATTGGCCTTCAAGTATTTTACTTTACCCCCACTGTTTTTATGCCTCTGGGATCAAAATAATTGGAATACATAGTCAATTTCGATCAATCCATTAATTCATAAAATTGATCGACCAATCATATCCTCATTATTAATTAAACTTGCCAGGTTTATAGTAACCGTGTCTTGTTAATTATTGGTCTGCAAAAATCTATATAAGTATTAATACTTATACTCAGATGCGAGCCTCGCCACAAATTAACTTTATTTAGATACCAAAAAAGAGGCCCGGCGGCCTCCTTCTTCCGTGCTCCGGCTGTCAGACTCGAACTGACGACATCTTGATTAACAGTCAAGCGCTCTACCAACTGAGCTAAGCCGGAATATTAAAAAAGAGCACGGCAGCTTCCTTTCCTCGCAGGCAGTTGCCCACCAACTACTTTCGGCGTTAAGAAGCTTAACTTCTGTGTTCGGCATGGGAACAGGTGTATCC
>NZ_LARO01000046.1:0-11530 GCF_000980505.1 Lactobacillus sp. N54.MGS-719 | reverse complement strand
GAAGATATCGATACAACAGAACCTTATTACATGAACCTGCTATTCGGCTTTGCCCGTGGTTTGAACTCCAAGCAATATGCGATGCAACTGGTAACGGATCCTGATCAGATTGAAAAGGGCCGTGCCGATGGCTATTTGATTACTGGTGCGCGTAACAAAAACTATGACATGTTTGATAAGCTGGATAAGCCATTTGTTTTATTTGGTGAAAATCACCGCGGCTATGATTTCGTTGATAGCGATAATCAAATGGCAGAAAAAATGGCCACGCAGTATGCCTTAGATCGCCTGTATAAGCACATTATTTTTATCGGGATCGATATTAAGGAACCTTTTGAATACTCACGTGAAGCCGGCTATATTAACACGCTGCAGCAACACCAATTAATTCCGCAGATTTATCGTGTGGCCAACCACAGTCACGTGGCAGAAAAAGTTGTTCGTGAACACTTTAAGGAGTTCAAAAAGGATACCTGTTTTATCTGTGCTAGTGACCGTATTGCAATTGGTGTTGTGCGGACATTGCAGAGCCAAGGCGCACGAATTCCAGAAGATTTTGGTGTAATCGGCTTTGATGGCGTCTTCTTGGACCAAGTTTCAAATCCTAAATTGACCACGATTAAGCAGCCAATTTTTGAAATGGGCGAAATGCTGGCCAAGATGCTTTTGCAAAAGATCGCCCAATCAGGTTCACCCCAAGGCGAGATTATGTTTAAGCCTAAATTAGTTAGACGACAAACAACTAGATAGATGGAAATGCACATTTGACACAAGTCGTGTGCATTTTTTGATTTGAAAAATCTTTTCATATCGCAAATGAAAGCGCTATACTTAAAACTAAGAGATAAGTTATAGAGAATCAATTCGGAAACAGAGGTCAGGTTATGAAAAAAGTTTTAGCAATTAATTCAGGTAGTTCATCTTTTAAATACAAGTTATTTTCTTTTCCAGATGAAAGAGTAATCGCTTCAGGTATGGCTGATCGTGTAGGAATGGAAAATGCGGTATTTAAGATTAAACTTAGCAATGGTAAAGAGTACATCAAAAACACAGCAATTCCTAACCAAGCTGCAGCCGTTAAATTATTAATGGATGATTTGAAGAAATTCAATGTAGTTAAAGACTTAAAAGAATTTGCTGGTGTAGGCCACAGAGTCGTTAACGGTGGTGAAATCTTCAAGGATTCAGCCCTGATTGATCAAAAGAAACTCCAACAAATCTTTGACTTGGGTGACTTGGCACCATTGCACAATATCCCTGAAGCTACAGGTATCAAGGCTTTCATGGAAACTATTCCTAGCGTGCCACAAGTAGCTGTATTTGATACTTCATATCATACAAGTCTTGACCCAATTCATTACCTTTATTCAATTCCTTATAAGTATTACAAAGAAGACAGCATCCGTAAGTATGGTGCACACGGTATTTCAGTTGAATATGTAGCTCGCCGTGCTGCCAGAATGATGGGCAAGAACCCTAACATCGTTAAGTTAATTGTTTGTCACTTGGGTTCAGGTGCTTCAGTTACTGCAGTTAAAAACGGCAAGTCCTTCGATACTTCAATGGGCTTCAGTCCTTTGACTGGTGTAACAATGGGTACGCGTAGCGGTGACTTTGACCCATCTGCTTTGCAACAATTGATGCATAAAACAGGTATGTCAATTGATGATGCCGTTGATATGCTTAACCATGAATCTGGTTTGCTTGGTATCTCAGGCATTTCATCTGACATGCGTGACTTGATCGAAAGCAAGGAAAAGAGAGCTAAGCTTGCTCGTCGTATCTTTATTAACCGTGTTGTTCGTTATGTTGGTGCATATGCCGCAGAAATGGACGGCGTTGACGGTATTGTGTTTACTGCCGGTGTTGGTGAACACGATTCAGGCGTTCGTGCTGGTGTAATGTCATACTTGAAGTACTTAGGTTTAAAACCAGACTACAAGGCTAACAGAACTAACGGTGAGAAGTTTATTTCAATGCCGGATTCAAAGGTAAAGGCTTTGGTTGTGCCAACAAACGAAGAGTTGATGATTGCTCGCGAAGTCATCCGTTTGACACGTTAACAAAAAATATTGCTAGACAATGAGTGCATCCCCAAACAGGGATGCACTTTTTTGATACCGCTAACATATCACTATGTGTTGAAAACGGTTTCTTCAATCAACTAAAATATGCATGGAGGAAAAATTATGGCACATTGGTACGATCACGCAATTATTTATCAAATTTATCCTAAGTCTTTCCAAGATAGCAACGATGACGGTATCGGCGATCTTAACGGTATTCGCAAACGTATCCCATATTTAAAGAATTTGGGCATCAACGCAGTGTGGCTGAATCCTATTTTCGTTTCGCCTCAAGTAGACAACGGTTATGATGTCTCAAATTACTTTGCTATCGATCCTCACATGGGGACGATGGAAGACATGGAGAACTTAATTAAGGACTTACACAAAGCAGGCATCCATCTCATCATGGACTTCGTTTTGAACCACACTTCAGATCAACATCCTTGGTTCCAAGATGCAATTAAGAATCCAGATAGCCTGTATCGTGATTACTATATTTTCGCTGGGCACGACAATAAGCGTCCTAACAACTGGGGATCATTCTTTGGTGGCAGCGTATGGGAACCAGATCCAGCTGGAACCGGTCAATCATATTTCCACTTGTTTGACAAGCGCATGCCAGACCTTAACTGGAAGAACCCTGAAGTACGTCACGCAATGCTTGAAGTGGCTGAATTCTGGCTTAAGAAGGGGATTGATGGTTTACGTCTTGATGCCTTTATTCACATCGGCAAGGCTGATTTAAGACAAAACTATCCTACTGTTGATGGCAATACCGAGCCAGTTGTCGCAGAGCCGTTCTTTGCCAACTTACCACAAGTGCAAGAGTGGATGAGACCATTCTGTGAACAAATCAAGCAAGATTATCCTGATGCATTGCTGTTAGGTGAAGCTGCCAGTGCAAGTGTCAACTTGGCCGTTGATTATACTTCAAAACGTAATCATTTAATGGATAGCGTAATCACATTCCGCTACTTCACTGAAGATGATTCAAATGTCGACAAGCGTTTTTCAGCCCAATACCAACCTAAAGATCTTGATATGACAGCCTTTAAGCAAAACCAAGTTGTTTGGCAACAAACTTTAGCTGGTGTATCTCAACCAACTTTGTACTGGAATAACCATGATATGGCTAGAATTGCGACTAGAGTTGCTAAGACACAAACGCAGGCTAAGAGTTTGGCTATGTTGATGTATTTGCAACGCGGAATTCCAGTTATCTATTACGGTGAAGAGCTTGGCTTGAAGAACCTGCACTTTGATAACGTTGATCAATTTGAAGATCAAACTGTTGGCCCTTGGCTTAAGGATGCAGAAAAAGTCATCGGCAAAGACAAGGCTTTAGCCATGGTTAGCGACACGCATAAATTGCCAGCTCGTGGTCCAATGCCATGGAATGACACTAAGAATCACGGCTTTACCGAAGGAACACCATGGATAAACGGAACTAGTCAAAATGATGCTACGGTAGCTAGCGAAGTTAACGCCGATGGCAGCATGTTTACTTTCTATAAAGATATGTTGGAACTTAAGAGAGAAGCTTTGTTCCAAGACGGCACTTACTACATGATCTCAACTGATAAAAACAGTTACGTATATCAAAGAGACTTAAACGATGAAAGTGCCATCGTAGCTGTTTCATTAAGTGATAAAAAGACGAAGATCAAGCTTCCTGCTGGCTATACTACAGAAGTTTTGAAAGCCGGAGAATACAAATTAACTGACGGAGTATTAACCTTGATGCCTTATGCAGGCGTTGTGTTGAAAAAGGAGAATTAAAATATGCAATTAGCTGCTTTAAAGCACCGAAGTGAGAGTGAAGATAGTTTTGTAATTGATCCTAAGCACGTTCGCGTTCGTTTTCACAGTGCAAAGGGCGATGTTGAAAAGGTAATTGTTCACTACTGCGATAACTATTTGCCACTGAAATACGCAAAAACGATTGAAATGGATAAAATCGGCGAAGGACAAGTAGAAGATCACTGGGGTGCTACGCTTGAAGCACCATTTCACCGTTTAAAGTACACCTTCGAAGTTATTGGTAAAGATGGTACCAGCGTAGTTTACGGTGATCGTGCTATCAGCAGCGACATCGAAGCCGCAGTTAATAAAGACGGATCATACTTTAAGATTCCATATTGTCATGAAATCGATATGGTTAAAACACCTGAATGGGTTAAGCATACCGTTTGGTATCAAATCTTCCCTGAACGTTTTGCTAACGGCGACAAGTCTAACGATCCAAAGAATGTAAAGCCATGGAACCCATCCGATCATCCTGGCCGTGAAGACTACTACGGCGGTGACTTACAAGGTGTGCTCGACCACTTAGACTACCTTAAGAAGTTGGGCGTTAACGGCTTGTACTTCTGTCCTATTTTTAAGGCTGGTTCAAACCACAAGTACGACACAATCGACTACTTACAAGTTGACCCAGAATTCGGTGATAAAGATTTGTTTGCCAAGGTGGTTAATGAAGCTCACGCTCGCGGCATGAAGGTTATGCTTGACGCGGTATTCAACCACTTGGGTGACAAGTCAATGCAATGGCAAGATGTAGTCAAGAATGGCCCAAGTTCACGTTTTGCTAACTGGTTCCACATTAATAAGTATCCAGTTGAACCATATCATGACCCATTGAAGGGTGAAGGCGACCCACAATTTGATACCTTTGCTTTTGAAAAGCACATGCCAAAATTGAACACTGCTAATCCAGAAGTGCAAGATTTCTTGCTTGAAATCGCAACCTACTGGGTAAAATACTTTGATATTGATGCATGGCGCCTTGATGTGGCTAACGAAGTAGACCACCACTTCTGGAAGAAATTCCACAAGGCAGTTACCGACATTAAGCCAGACTTCTATGTTGTAGGTGAAATTTGGCACTCAGCACGTCCATGGCTTAACGGCGATGAATTCACTGGCGTTATGAACTACCCTTACACTTTGCAGATCGAAGATCACTTCTTTAAGAACAAGTTGACTGCTACGCAATTGACTAGAAGATTGACCGACCAATTGATGAAGTACAGGGATGAAACCAATGCCGGCATGATGAACATGCTTGATTCGCACGACACAGCCAGAATTTTAACTGTGGCTAATGGTGATCAAGACTTGGCATTACAAGCTCTTGCTTTTGAATTTATGCAAAAGGGTAGTCCATGTATTTACTACGGTACTGAAATGGGCATGTCCGGCGGCAACGATCCAGATTGTCGTAAGCCAATGGACTGGTCAAAAGAAGATGGCCCAGTATGGCAAAGAGTTCACAGCTTGATTGAATTCCGTTTAAAGCATGATGAAACCTTTGGTAAAGGCCAAATTAAGTTATACGTAACAGAAGATGGCTTAATTGAAGTCGATCGAGCAGGCAAAGAACAGATTCATGCCTACTTTAATACCACAAAAAAGAATGTAAAAATTTCTTGTGAAAATGCATTTAGTCAAAATTATGAAAATGGCGAATTAGCTCCAAAGGGCTTTGTAGTCGAGGTTCGTTAAAAGTTACTTTTAATAAGCAATCTAAAAGAAGGTAGATTAAGTTCTGCCTTCTTTTTTGATTAATTAATTCTGATACCGGTAACATGCGTTTTGATATTGTAAACCGCTTTCAATTCAAGGATAATGAAAGCGTAAACAAAAGAGCACATCAATAATTTGCGGGAGATATGTAATTTATGAAACGAATTTTTGAAATTGACCCTTGGAAGGTAATTACCCATAACTTCGATCCAAAAGATAAAAGATTGCAAGAAAGTATGACTGCAATCGGTAATGACTACATGGGTATGAGAGGAAACTTTGAAGAAGGTTACTCAGGTGACAGTCTTCAAGGTACATACTTAGCTGGGGTTTGGTTCCCAGACAAAACTGTAGTTGGTTGGTGGAAGAACGGTTATCCAAAATACTTTGGTAAGACCCCTAACGCACCAAGCTTTATCGGTATTGGAATTACAGTAAATGGTGAAAAGGTCGACTTAGCTAAAGTAAAATTTGACGATTTTGAATTAGCACTCGATATGCACCAAGGCCTTCTTACAAGAAGCTTTGTTTATGAAGGCAAGGACGTTAAAGTAAAATTTGAATTTGAACGTTTCCTTCACATCATTCAAAAAGAAGCTGCTTTGATCAAAGTTAAAGCGACTGTACTTGAAGGTCACGCAAAGATTGATTTTGATTCAACTTTAGACGGTACTGTTGTTAACGAAGACAGTAACTACGGTGATCGCTTCTGGATTCCACTTGGCGAAGACAAGGATGAAAAGAGCATCCAAGTTAAAACTAAGGCAAATCCTTATGACGTTCCACAATTCACTGTTTTGCTTAAAGAAAGCTTACGTCATAACGGTGAAACGGTTAACGGCGACGTTACTACTGAAGATGCAAAATTAAGCGAAAAGTTTTCAGTAGACTTAAACGAAAACGAAAGTTACGAACTTGAAAAAGATGTCATTGTTGTAACTAGCCGTGACGTTGAAGACAAGGATCAAGCTGCTGTAGCTGACAACTTAATGAAGAAACTTCAAGCAAAGAGCTTCGATGAAAACTTAGCAGATCATACCGAAGCTTGGAAGAAGCGCTGGGAAACCAGTGATGTTGAAATTGCCGGCGATGATGCAGCTCAACAAGGTATTCGTTTCAATATTTGTCAATTATTCATGACTTATTACGGCGAAGACAAGCGCTTGAACGTTGGTCCTAAAGGCTTTACCGGTGAAAAGTACGGTGGTGCTACTTACTGGGACACTGAAGCTTACATCGTTCCAATGTACTTAGCCGTAACCAAGCCAAGCGTTACAAGAGCACTTCTTCAATATCGTCACGATCAATTGCCAGGTGCTTACCATAACGCTAAGGAACAAGGTTTGCCAGGTGCATTATTCCCAATGGTTACCTTCAACGGTATTGAATGTCACAACGAATGGGAAATCACCTTTGAAGAAATTCACAGAAATGCGGACATTCCTCACGCAATTGCTATGTACACTGATTACACTGGCGACGACAGCTACGTTAAGAACGAAGGTATGGACGTCTTAGTTGGTACCGCAAGATTCTGGGCAGCTAGAGTTCACTGGTCAAAGTGGCGTAACAAGTACGTAATGCACGGTGTAACGGGTCCAAACGAATACGAAAACAACGTCAACAACAACTGGTTCACCAACACTATGGCAAGATGGCTCCTTAAATATACTTTGGAACGCTTGCCACTTGCCACTAAGGAAGCTCAAGAAAGAGTTCACGTAACTGATGAAGAAAAAGCTAAATGGCAAGACATTGTAGACAAGATGTACTTACCAGAAGATAAGGAACGCGGCATCTTCTTACAACAAGATGACTTCTTAGACAAGGACATTCGTCCAGTTAGCGAAATTGAAGATCAACGCCCAATTAACCAACACTGGTCATGGGACAAGATCTTAAGATCACCATTCATCAAGCAAGCCGATGTTTTACAAGGTATCTACTTCTTGAACGATGAATACACGATGGAACAAAAGGAAAAGAACTTCGACTTCTACGAACCATTAACAGTTCACGAAAGTTCACTTTCACCATGTATTCACTCAATCTTAGCTGCTGAACTTGGCAAGCAAAAGAAGGCTGTTGAGCTTTACCAAAGAACTGCTCGTCTTGACCTTGATAACTACAACAACGATACCGTTGATGGTTTGCACATCACTTCAATGAGTGGTTCATGGCTTGCAATTGTTCAAGGCTTCGCAGGTATGCGTTACGACCACGATCAATTGAAGTTCAACCCATTTGTTCCTGAAGGCTGGGATCACTACAGCTTTAAGATTAACTACCGCGGTCGTTTGATCGAAGTTTATGTTGATCATGAAGGAACTAAGCTTACTTTGCTTAAGGGCGAAGACATTGATGTCTTAGTCCATGATAAGAAAGTTACTCTTAAAGAAGGTGAAACTACAAATGCTTAAAGGATTGTTATTCGATTTAGATGGTGTTTTAACCAACTCAGCTAAGTTTCACCTTACAGCTTGGAACAATTTAGCTAAGGAATTAGGCATTACCTTAACGGATGCTCAACTTGATAGCTTACGTGGTATTTCAAGAATGGATTCACTTAACTTGATCTTGAAATACGGCGGTCAAGAAGACAAATACACTGAAGCAGAAAAAGAAAAATTCGCTGCAGAAAAGAACGCTAAGTTTGTTGAACAAGTTGAAACAATGACGCCCAAGGACATCTTGCCTGGTATTCCTGAATTATTAGCAGATGCCAAGAAGCAAAACTTAAAGATGGTAATTGCTTCTGCTTCAAAGAATGCACCTAAGATTTTAACTAGATTAGGCATCATGGATGAATTTGATGGAATCGTTGATCCAGCAACTCTTCACCATGGTAAGCCAGATCCAGAAATTTACATCAAGGCGCAAGAAATTGCTGGTTTAAAGGCAAACGAAGTGATCAGCTTCGAAGATGCTAAGGCCGGTGTTGAAGCAATTAAGGCTGCTCATCAATTTGCAGTCGGCATTGGTGATAAAGAGCTTTTAAAGGAAGCTGACTACATCGTTCCAACAACTGCTGATCTTAAGCTTAGTGAAATTGAAAAAGTTTTTGAAGAAAAAGAATAAAAGTTAGAGAGTAGGGGAAACAATGGTTGAGGTTGATTTAAACCATATTTACAAGAAATACGAAGGAAACGATAAGTATTCTGTAAATGACTTTGACTTACATATTAAAGATAAGGAGTTCATCGTTTTCGTTGGACCGTCTGGTTGTGGTAAGTCAACTACATTAAGAATGGTTGCTGGTTTGGAAGACATCAGTAAAGGTACTTTGGAAATTGATCACAAGGTAATGAACGATGTCGCTCCAAAGGATAGACACATTGCGATGGTTTTCCAGAACTACGCTTTGTATCCACATATGACCATTTACGACAACATGGCCTTCGGACTTAAGTTGCGTCACACACCTAAGGATGTCATTGACAAGAAGGTTAAAGATGCAGCTAAGATGCTTGGCCTAGAAGAATACTTGGACAAGAAACCAGGTGCTTTGTCAGGTGGTCAAAGACAGCGTGTTGCATTAGGACGTGCGATCGTTCGTGCCGCACCTATCTTCTTAATGGACGAACCTTTATCAAACCTTGATGCTAAACTTCGTGTAACAATGCGTACCGAAATTGCCAAGCTTCACCAAGAATTGGGTACTACAACTATTTACGTTACCCACGACCAGACTGAAGCTATGACCTTGGCTGACAGAGTTGTTGTTATGTCTGTTGGTCATGTTGAACAAATCGGTTCACCACTTGAGGTTTACAACAAGCCAGTTAACATGTTCGTTGCTGGATTCATTGGTTCCCCTCAAATGAACTTCTTCAATGTTCACTACAAGGACGGCCGTATTTCAGACGGTAAAGGTTTGAACATCGGTATCCCTGAAGGTAAAGCAAAGATGCTCAACGAAAAGGGCTACAACGATAAAGATTTGGTCTTCGGTATTCGTCCAGAAGACATCCACTCAGAAGAAGCGTTTATGGAAACTTGGCCAGACTCAGTAATTGAATCAAAGGTTGTTGTTTCAGAACTTTTGGGTGCAACCATCCAACTTCACCAAGAAGTCGATGGTACTGAATTTACTGCTATTGTAAATTCACGTGATTATCACAAGCCAGGTGACATGGTCAAGATGGGTTTCGATGTTAACAAGGCTCACTTCTTTGACAAGGACACCACAAAGGCTATCGTTAACTAATTTAATTTATTAAAGCTTACAACCATATGTAGCAAAGGCTACTGTTGTTAAGAAATTGTTTATTGTTTTGATTTTTTAGGAGGAAAAAGTCATGAAGTTTTGGAAGAAAATGGCTTTAGGTAGTACTGCTGTTTTAGCTGCTATGTCACTTGCAGCTTGTTCAAACGGCTCATCAAATTCATCAAGTAGTAGTAGTAGCTCAAACAAGAGTGCTAATTTGACCCTTTGGGTAGATACTGAACAAGTTCCTTACTACAAGCAAATTGCTAAGGAATTTACTAAGAAGAACAAGAACATTAAGGTTCGTGTTGTTCAAAGTCCTAACGGTTCAGCTAACGCTAAGACTGATGTTGGTAAGGACCCATCAAAGGCTGCCGATGTATTTGAAGTTCCTAACGACCAATTAGGTCAAATGGCTGAAGCTGGTTACATTAACCCACTTTCACCTTCAGCAACTAAAGACATTAAGGCTAACTACATTAGCGTTGCATCAAAGGGTGTAACTTGGAAGAACAAGATTTACGCATTCCCATACGCACAACAAGCTCAAACTATTTACTACAACAAGTCTAAGCTTTCTGCAGATGACGTTAAGGATTGGAAGACTTTAACCTCTAAGGGTGTTGTAGCTACTGACTTTACTAACGCATACGTAATGTGGCCAGTAATGTTCTCAGCAGGTACAAAGCTTTACGGTGACAACGGTGAAGACCTTAAGGGCTCAACTATGAACTCACAAAACGGTGTAAACGCATTGAAGTGGTACGCAGCTCAAAAGAACAACAAGGGCGTAATGCAAACTTCAAACGCTTTGAACCAATTGAAGAAGGGTAACGCACAAGCTATTCTTGATGGTCCATGGAACGCAGCTAACATTAAGAAGATCTTAGGCAAGAACTTCGCAGTTGCTAAGTATCCTAAGATTGATGTTGGTGGTAAGAAAGTACAAATGGAAGCATTCCTTGGTATCGAAGGCTTCGCAGTTAACTCACACACCAAGAATGCTAAGGCTGCTTCAGATTTAGCTGCTTACATCACTAACAAGAAAGCTCAATTAATTGCCCACAAGGAAGCTGGTCAAATTCCTGTACTTAAGGCTGCTGTAAACTCAAGCGCTGTTAAGAGTGACCCAGTTGCTGAAGCTGTAATTGAAATGGCTAAGCCAGGTAACTCAGTATTGCAACCAATGCTTCCACAAATGGCAACATTCTGGAACGAAGCAGCTCCACTTATCAGTGGTACTTACGACGGCAAGATCAAGCCAGCACAATACAAAGCAAAGCTTGCTAAATTGCAAAAAGATATTTCAAAGAAATAATTTAAATCAAATATTTCTTAAAGCATAAGCAAAGGTTGGCAAAAAATTCCAACCTTTTTGCCTAAGAAGGGGAGAAGTTATGTTTCTAAAGAAAAAGCATGTAGCTCCTAAAGCAACATATCGCGAAGTATGGTCTAAAGGCGATGCTGCTACCAAATTATCATTCTTTATAATGGGTAGTAACGCCTTATCCAACAAGCAATGGGCAAAAGGTCTCGTATTTCTGATTTCAGAAATTGTATTCATTGCTTGGTTCGTACTTAGCGGTGTTCCAACTTTAAACTCGTTAGCTACATTAGGTACTGATAAAACAAAACATACTAATCTAGTGTTGGATGATTACTCGACGGAGTAGTCGTTCAACACTTTTTCTTTTACTATGTAAAGTGGAGATGAAGCCAATGCCGTGAC
>NZ_LARO01000122.1:0-1038 GCF_000980505.1 Lactobacillus sp. N54.MGS-719 | reverse complement strand
TCTTCCAAAACTTCATGACTTTTTCCTCCTAAAAAATCAAAACAATAAACAATTTCTTAACAACAGTAGCCTTTGCTACATATGGTTGTAAGCTTTAATTAAAATTAGTTAACGATAGCCTTTGTGGTGTCTTTATCAAAGAAGTGAGCTTTGTTAACATCGAAGCCCATCTTTACCTTATCGCCTGGCTTGTGATAATCACGAGCGTTTACCAAGGCTACAAATTCAGTTCCGTCAACTTCTTGATAAAGTTGGATGGTTGAACCCAAAAGTTCTGAAACAACAACCTTAGATTCAATAACTGAGTTTGGCCAAGTTTCCATAAATGCTTCTTCTGAGTGGATGTCTTCTGGACGAATACCAAAGACAACATCCTTATCGTTGTATCCCTTTTGTTCAAGCATCTTAGCTTTACCTTCAGGGATTTCGATATCAAGACCCTTGCCATCAGAAATTCTTTGGTCTTTGTAATGGACGTTAAAGAAGTTCATTTGAGGTGAACCGATAAATCCAGCAACGAATTGGTTAACTGGGTGGTTGTAAACCTCAAGTGGTGTGCCAATTTGTTCAACCTTACCTACTGACATAACTACGATTCTGTCAGCCAAAGTCATGGCTTCAGTCTGGTCGTGAGTTACGTAAATAGTGGTTGTGCCAAGTTGTTGGTGCAGCTTGGCAATGTTGGCACGCATTGATACACGAAGCTTAGCGTCCAAATTAGAAAGAGGTTCGTCCATTAATAGAATAGGGGCACTACGTACAATCGCACGCCCTAAAGCAACACGCTGACGTTGACCACCGGACAAAGCGCCTGGCTTTTTATCTAAGTATTCTTCCAAGCCCAACATCTTAGCGGCCTTATGAACACGTTTATCAATTTCAGCTTTATCTACGTGACGTAATTTAAGGCTGAAAGCAATATTGTCATAAATAGTCATGTGTGGATACAAAGCGTAGTTCTGGAAAACCATCGCAATGTGTCTATCCTTTGGAGCGACATCGTTCATTACCTTGTGATCAATTTCCAAAGTACCTTTA
>NZ_LARO01000044.1:0-11541 GCF_000980505.1 Lactobacillus sp. N54.MGS-719 | reverse complement strand
GTTCAAACCAATCATACGAGAAAGGAACTCCTTTTTCTAATGTTTAAAGAAATAAATTTAAGGAATCATTCATCCTTACACAAACTATTTTACAGTCTCTCAATTTGTCTCGGAGTACCATCTTTTTCAAAAGAAAGAATATCATACCCAATAGCATCAGATTTCTTTGATTGCCATTGAATCTGCCTTTGAAGATTGCCAAATTCTGCTAGCCTTTTCTTTTCGTATTCAAATACTTCTCTCTCACCCAATTCTCCTACATCTAGGTTAGCTTTCTGTTTGGTTACATAGTCTACTTTAGAAATGAATCTCTTTTGAGATTGTGGATTTTTAGCTTTATATTTTACAGCTGTTTTATTAAAAGCAACTGGAAACTCTGGACTATCTTCTCTAGGAGGCAATGGTACTATTTGTTCAAGTTTGACTGCTTTATAGTTCTTGCTACCATTAAACTGATTTTCTTCACCTAATTTATATGCAGCTGGAAAAAGGTGATAAAAGTAATTACCAAATTTGATATTATTCCAATTTTTAGTAGCATTATCTTCATACTTCAATTTTAAAAGGAGTCGTTGTTTTTCAAAAAGTGAGATATTTCTTGAAACCGAATTCCCATAGAATTGAAATACAAAATAATCCAACATTCTTTTAGAAAAAATATTTAAGTACTTTTCTGGATAATATATCGACAGAATTTTCATTTTAACCATGGGTGCAAGAGGATGAGTTTCAATTACTTTCTGATTATTTGAATTCCCAGCTTCAATCAAATCTGCAATTGATTCTCTTAATTTTTTAAAGGACAATTTTAAATTTGGATTATCTTTAGGGGTCTGCCATACTTTATTAATTAAGTATTTTTGATATTTCTGACTATAATAAATACCAAATTTTGAAGCTGTTGCGCCTTTAATGCTTCCTAATCCACTAAGTTCTCTTTCAAGACGATTACAAAAACTATCTTTGTTACCTTTTCCTTCAATATATTCAGCTACAGTCATCTTGTTTCTGATGTAGTCTACTGGAAAAGTATTAATAAAATTGCTTCTTAAATCTTCTAAAATTTGATCCTGAGAATCATAGGAATCTAGCATATAGTCAAATTGTGTTAGGCTTCGCATAACATTTACCTCCGCGTTGCATCTTATCAAGAGTATTCAGTTTTAATACTGAATGTAATAATAGAATTATTTTATTCTAACTCCTTAATGTAAGACAAGTATAAGAAAGTTAAGTTTATACCATAAAAAAGCTCCGCTTTACACGGAGCTTTTTCATATCTAGTTCAAATTAAGGTCTCTTCCAACCAGTAATTTGGTTATATGGAACTTGGAATACATGGCCGTTATTACCTTCAACTTCAACTACATATTCACCATCACCATTGATCATCAAATCTGGATAATTAAGATTTACTTCTTTACCTGCCTTCAAAGTCATTCTAGGATAATCAAGATCAGGAATGGAAACCACATTAACTGTTGGGACGAATGAAATCTTTCCCTTAGAATTAGTGTATTTCTTGATATTTGCTAACTTATCTTTATAAGTGCCATCATAAGTCTTAAAGTCTAAGTCAATTGAATTTGGTATTACCTTCGTTACCACCAAATTCAATTTCAGGGCCATTATTACCACCATGAACAGAAACATCTATTTCATCATCTTCACTTGGAATTTTGATAGCTTAGCCCTTAAGAACTTTAGAATCTCCATCATCGTCATATGCTTTGGTATCACGAATAGCAACCAAGTTACCATTCTTTCTATTCTTCAACCAACCCTTGTATACAGCAAGCTTAGCTGGATCTACTGGTGCAATATCGTCATCAGTAGTATCTGAAGAATTGTTAGAAGTACTTTGATCAGTTTTTTTCACGGCTTTTTTCTTTGCCGAAGCCAAGTTAGAAACTAAAACGTACTTGTTCTTGCCAATACGCGCATATTTCTTACCCCTGATGGTCTTATAACCGTAAATCTTGATTTTCATGCCCTTCTTCAAATACTTCTTATGAGTGCGTTTACCATGGCTAGTGTAAATAGCGGCATTACGTTTCAACTTTCTAGAAACAGTTTTTGCTTCAACCACCTCTGCATTGCTATTAGCAGCAATTGCAGTTGTACCAACTGATAGCAAGGTAATTGCGGCCATGCTAGTAAACAAAGTCTTTTTTTAATTCATTTTCTAAATCCTTATTACTAAAAGATTTTCTCTTTTATATTTTAATATCTCAAGACTCAAAAACAGGCATATCTGCAATATTACAGGAGCAAATCATGAATTTAATTTTTATCTAATACAAAAAAGCATCCCCATCGGGATGCTTTTAACTTTTTCTAATAAATGCCATAACCTGTCACAGGAATATAAGGCGTCCAATTGAAATCATACTCAGCTAGTTTTTCTAACTCCGTATTACCATCAATAATCGCAGTAACGCCTTGCGCAATCATCAGGTTCATCTTCTTCGGTCTCTCTGGATGTTCAGTAAATGGCACCAACACTACTGGCTTATGATTTGCACGCATGAAGCCAATTTCAAACGCACAACCATCGTCTAGGATATCCATGTCATATAAAAACACGCCACAAGTAGCACTGTTGATCCCATTTAGGTCATTTTGAAAAGTACCAACTCGCCAAGTCATGCTTCTCTGACCACCAATTTCCGGATTCTTTTCTTCAGGATCAACAAAATCATAATCGAATGGAAAATGTACTTTGGCAATGGTTGGATTCTTAGCCAATATTTCTTTTGCCCTTTCCACTCGTTCATGATCTATCTCTCGATTGAATGATCCACCTAAATAGATCTTACCGGTTGCGATTTTCTTTTGCATTTAGTTTTTCCTCTCAGAATATTAATTTTAAAAGCAGTATATCACATATTGTTTGCTTTTTGCGCTATATATAGACATAATTTGTTTATTTTAAATTTCCTGAATTGTCAAACTAAGTGCAACAGTTAGGCTATGAAGAAATGTATTGCTTGAAGAGTTCTTCTGCTGTCTGATATTGGAGGATTCGGCGATGTTTGTGGTTAATGGCATTGGTTGCCTGTTCAACATAAGCCTTTGTTTTGTCTTTCATACTCTTGCCCTTAGGGAAGAATTGACGCAAAAGACCATTGCAGTTCTCATTGGTGCCCCTTTCCCATGGAGAATATGGGTGGGCGAAGTAGATCTGGCAGCCTTTGATCTTGGTCATATCCGCAAACTCAGAGCCATTGTCAAACGTGATCGATTTAAACCAGGCAGGATGTCTGTCAATCTCATTTTGAAGCAGCCTTTTGCATGTGCTTGCCCGATAGTCAGGAATCTTGATAACTACTTCAAAGCGTGTGGTTCTTTCGGTCAAAGTCATTAAAGCAGGCTGATTCTTGCGTCTGACGCCTTTAACCAGATCTCCTTCCCAGTGCAGCGGCGTTTTTCTGTCTTCAATCTCTTTAGGACGCTGTTCAATGGAATTGCCAAGATTCTTCTTGTGCAAAGCATGACCGCCATGGCCGTGATGACGCTTGTTCCTGCGTCTTTTGAGCTTCATAGGCAGATCAATATTGCTTATGTCCAGCAAGCCCTGATCAATATAGCGATAGACGGTTGGTGTGCTGGGACAAGGGTAGCCTGGCATAGTCCTTTTGAATTCACCAACGAACTCATCGATGCTGGTGGCATCAAATTTAGCTTTAAAGCGTCTAGAGAGCATTCTCAAAAAGACAGCATAATGCTTCAATGGATTGCGCTGATAGCAGTTTTTGCGACGCTTCTCATAATAAATCTGTGCAGTATCAGCGTAATAGTGCTCATACAATAAATAGCTGCTGTCTCTTTGCAGGACGCTTCCGCGTTTGATTTCGCGACTGATTGTCGACTTATGGCAGCCAACTTCTTGAGCGATAACAGTACGGGAAGTTATGCCGGAATCCAGCATTGCTTGAATTTGTCCACGTTGTACGCTGGTTAATTGATGATAGTGCTTAGAAATGCTAGAATTTGAATTGGTCATGAAGATCTTCCTTTCTTGATTTTTCGTCACTTCAAGTTTAGGTCTTCATGGCCTTTTTGTTTAACACTTAGTGTTGCACTTCAATTTTAAATCCGGGTTATTTTAAATTTTATATTGACATAACACGTACATTAATTTATCATTTTAATCGAATCATTCTCAAAATAATATCATTCTGGAGGTAGAAATGAACTCAAAGTTCAAAAAGATTTTATCAGTTGGTGCGATTGTATTTGCGGCAGGTTTAGCCTTAACCGCTTGTTCGGGCAAGAAGCAAGGTGCTTCAACTAACAAGGATACCAAACACGGTATTGCCTTAATCACCGACCAAAACGGTGTTGACGACCATTCCTTTAACCAAGCTGCGTGGGCTGGATTTAAAGCTTACGGTAAAGAACATGGCTTAAAGCAAGGCAAGGGCGGTTATCAATACTTCCAATCAAGTGGTCCTTCCGATTTCGTTCCCAACTTCGACCAAGCTTCTAAGGCTGGTTATCAAACCATCTTCGGTGTCGGTTTCGAATTACAACAAGCAGTTAGTCAGGCTGCCAAGAAGAATCCTAAGAAGAACTTCGTAATCGTCGACAGTGTAGTTAATGGTCAAAAGAATGTTGCTTCTGTCACCTTCAAGAGTAATGAAGCTTCCTATCTCGGCGGTTTAGCTGCAGCTTACACAACTAAGACCAACAAAGTCGGCTTTATCGGTGGTGCCAAATCAGCCATCATTGATTTATTTGAAGCTGGCTTTAAGCAAGGTGTAGCCGATGGGGCTAAGGCGCTTCATAAGAAGATCACCGTTCAAACTCAATACATCGGTAACTTCACTGCTACTGATAAAGCTAAGTCAATTGCTCAATCAATGTACGCTAACAAGGTAGACATTATTTACCAAGCAGCAGGTAACGCTGGTAACGGTGTCTTCCAAGAAGCTAAGGATTACAACCAAACATTACCAGCCGACAAGAAAGTTTGGGTAATTGGGGTTGATGTTGATCAATCCGGATTAGGTAACTACACTGCTAAGAACGGTAAGAAAGCTAACTTTACTTTAACTTCTGTCTTAAAGGGCTTGAACGTTGCCACTAAGAGTATTGCCGATGATGCTTACAACGACAAGTTTCCAGGTGGCAAGCACCTTGTTTACGGCTTGAAGGACAACGGTGTTTCTATTACTAAAGGTCAATTAAGTGACAAGGCATGGCAAGCTGTTCAAAAGGCTCGTACTCAAATCCTCGATGGCAAGATCAAGGTTGCAACCAAGCCAAGTAAATAAATCTTAACAGTCAAAAACTCTTCGTCTTGGCGGAGAGTTTTTTAATAGAAAACGAAAAATTATGGAAAAACAAAATACAGTTATTGAAATGAAGCATATCGTTAAAGACTTTAACGGATTTAAAGCCAATAACGATATTAATCTAAAATTACATCAAGGTGAAATTCTAGCACTGCTCGGAGAAAATGGTGCGGGTAAATCAACTTTGATGAGTATTCTCTCCGGCTTGCTTGAACCAACTTCTGGTGAAATTATAGTCAACGGTCAAAGAGTTACTATTGATAACCCATCAGCTGCTAAAAAACTAGGTATTGGAATGGTGCATCAACACTTTATGCTCGCTCATTCTTTTACCGTTTTAGAAAACATCATCTTAGGTCACGAAACGACTAATGGTCCTTTCTTAGACATTAAAAAAGCACGTGAAAAAGTCTTAGCCCTTTCAGAGCGCTATCACCTAGCCATTGATCCTGATGAAAAAGTAGCTAACATCACCGTTGCCCAACAACAAAGAGTAGAAATTCTTAAAGTTCTCTACCGTGGGGCCAATATTCTTATCTTTGATGAACCTACCGCAGTTTTAACGCCTCAAGAAATTACTGAATTTATGACTATTCTTAAAGGACTAGCTCACGAAGGCAAATCGATTATTTTGATCACTCATAAACTAGAGGAAATCAAACAGGTTGCTGATCAAGTAACTATCATTCGAGCAGGGCAAGACGTTGGAACTTATTCAGTTAAGAAGATTAGCGACCAACAAATGGCAGAGTTAATGGTTGGTCACTCTGTAGAAATGAAATTGACTAAAAAAGCAGAAAAGCTTGGCAAGAAAATTCTTAAAGTTGAAAATCTTCAAGTTAAAGAAAGTCGTGGTAATTTAGCAGTTAAAGATCTTTCCTTCTCTATTCGTGCAGGTGAAATCCTAGGAATTGCTGGTATCGACGGCAATGGACAAGACGAATTGGTTGAAGCTATCACGGGATTACGCCGAGTAGACAACGGTCACGTAATTATTAAAGATAAAGATATGACCAATAAATCCACCAGAAAGATTACAGAACAAGGCGTAGCTAACATCCCCGCCGATCGACAAAAATATGGTCTGATTTTACAAATGTCCATTGCGGATAACCTCACTTTGCAAAGCTACTATCAGCAACCATTTTCTAGACATGGCATTATCAACTTTACAGTAATCAAGGAACATGCTCAAAAAGCCATTAAAAAGTTTGATATTAGAACCACCAGCAGTGATCTTCCAGCTGGTGAACTTTCCGGTGGTAATCAGCAAAAAGTAATTATTGCCCGGGAACTTGAAAGAAACAGCGACTTAATCATCGCCTTCCAGCCCACCCGTGGCTTAGATGTCGGTGCAATTGAGTATATTCACAAACAATTATTAAAAGAACGAGACGCGGGTAAAGCTATTTTGCTTGTTTCTTATGAATTAAACGAAATCATGCAGTTATCTGACAGAATTCTGGTTTTACATCATGGTCAAAAATCTGGGATCGTTCAACCAGAACAAACCACCAAAACCGAATTAGGTCTTTTAATGACTGGCGTGAAGAAAGAAGGAAAAGATCTTGATCAAAGTTTCAGCTAAAGAAAAACGGTATCTGGTACCGCTTATCTCTGTAATTGCCGGTTTCTTAGTCGGTGCAATAATTATGCTTATTTGGAGCTACAATCCAATAACTGCTTATGCATCTA
Source organism: Lactobacillus sp. N54.MGS-719 (assembly GCF_000980505.1). Lineage (NCBI taxonomy): Bacteria > Bacillati > Bacillota > Bacilli > Lactobacillales > Lactobacillaceae > Lactobacillus > Lactobacillus sp. N54.MGS-719. Next base: position 4,546 of record NZ_LARO01000044.1, on the reverse strand, counting down.
TGTTTTCTAGTGCTTTAGGCAATATGAATGGCTTAGGAGAAACAATTCGTGAAGCCACTCCCCTTCTTTTTACCGCAGTTGGTTTTGCCATTGCTTCAAAAGCGGGATTCTTCAACATTGGTTTACCTGGACAAGCTCAAGCTGGCTGGTTAACTTCCGTTTGGTTTGTGTTAGCCAATCCCAATATGCCTAAGTACATCTTATTGCCATTAGCAATCATTACCGGGGCACTTGCCGGAGCAATCGTTGCTGGTATTGCCGGCTTTTTACGAGCATACTTTGGAACCAATGAAGTTATCACGACTATCATGCTAAATTACATCGTACTTTATGTTTGCCAATATCTTATGCAGCAAATCATGCCTGAAAACTTACGCAATGGCACAGATACTACAAAGAATATCTCTAGCAATGGCAGTCTTCATTTAGAATGGCTAAGTAAAATGTTCGGTGATTCTCGAATAAATGCAGGAATCTTTTTAGGGATTATTGCCATTATTGTTTACTGGTTCTTGATGAAAAAGACAACCGTCGGCTTTGAAATTAAAGCCGTGGGTCTCAATCCATTTGCCAGTCGTTATGCGGGGATGTCTGCTAAAAAGAATATCATTCTTTCCATGTTGCTTTCCGGTGCTTTTGCGGGAATTGGTGGCGTAATTCAAGGTTTAGGGACTTACCAAAACTACTTTACACAAACCAGTAGTATTGATATTGGTTGGGACGGATTATCAGTCGCATTATTAGGCAACAGTACAGCTTTCGGAATTTTAATTGCTGCCTTTTTATTCTCCATTCTTAAAATTGGTGGTTTAGGGATGCAGACTGTTGCAGGCGTTCCTTACGAAATTGTCTCCATCGTTATCGCCGCCATCATCTTCTTTATCGCCATCAAATACGTCTTTGATCTGCTCTTCAAAGTTAAAAAGCACTCTCTCAAGAGAGGGCAAGAAATTGGTCCTAATAATGGCGTTGACGGACCAAATATCAAATTATCAAAAGAAGGAAATACTCTATGAACCTCACCTCACTTCTAGCATTAATCGTTTCTTCAACTTTAGTCTATTCAGCTCCTCTAATTTTGACATCCTTAGGTGGTGTCTACAGTGAAAACTCTGGTATCGTCAATATCGGGCTTGAAGGTATTATGACTGTTGGAGCTTTTACTTCAATTATTTTTAACCTAACCTTCGCCAAAACATTTGGCTCTGCAACTCCATGGTTGGGTGCCTTAGTTGGAGCAATCTTTGGCTTAATCTTTTCTATTCTGCATGCTTTTGCCACGATTAATCTTCATGCCGATCACATCATCAGTGGTACCGTACTAAATCTATTAGCTCCTCCTTTAGGCGTATTTTTAATCAAAGCAATTTACGAGAAAGGTCAAACTCCTAACATTACTGCTAATTTTGGTTATGCAGATATTCCAGTCCTTGCTCAAATTCCAGTTATTGGTAAGATTTTCTTCACTAATACTTCTGCACCAGCTTGGTTAGCCATCATTTTAACTATCATTCTTTGGTTCGTTCTTTACAAAACTAAATTAGGTTTGCGCCTGCGTTCAACTGGTGAAAATCCTCAGGCTGCAGATACTCTGGGCATCAACGTTTACAAAATGCGTTACATTGGTGTTTTGACTTCTGGTTTAATGGCTGGTCTAGGTGGTGCAGTTTTTGCTCAATCCATCTCTGGTAACTTCTCAATTTCTACCATTGTTGGTCAAGGATTTATGGCTTTAGCTGCTGTTATCTTTGGTAAATGGAATCCTGTTGGTGCAATGCTATCTTCTCTTTTCTTTGGTTTTGCTCAAAGTTTGAGCATCATTGGTAACCAATTACCAGGTATCGCTAAGATTCCAACAGTTTATATGCAAATTGCGCCGTACGTTATTACCATTCTTGTACTTGTTCTCTTCCTTGGTAAGTCGGTCGCTCCAGCTGCAGATGGTGTTAACTACATTAAGTCTAAATAATTAATATTTATTTCAATCAAAAAAAGGCATCCCAAATAGGGTGCCTTTTAACATAGAAAAATTTTCAATTAAGCATCAATTTCATCAATCTTGATATTGACTACAAATGCATTAGGAAACTTGGTGTCCTTTAAAATATTTTTGGCATAGTCATCATCTTCATGAATTTCAGCAAAGCCTCTAACACGTAATGCCTTGTGAGTTGGGACATCGGCAACTACGATAGCTGCTTCTGAACCATTCTTCAAGTTGGCAAAAGCTTCAGACTTAGTCTTTTCTAAATATTGAACAGTAGTTGCGTCAATGGCCTTAAGTGAAGCTTTAGGACCAACTGCTGGCTTGCCTTCCTTGTTGACAGTTGCCATGTATGGCAAGTGTTCATTAAAGAACTTGATTTGTTCATCAGTGAGTTTGTTTGTATCTAATTTTTTCATGATTAACTTAGCATCCTTTCTATATCTTTTTTCCATTATAAACATACTTGATAGAAATGTTTAGCGATTAGTTTAAAACTTTTTCCTTATGTTTGCGATATGAATAGTAAATCCACGCAACCAGACCGAATGCTACCGGACCAATAGCTGTCCAGAATGAAGTTTGATAATTACCAGTAAAGAGCGGTTCGATACAAGTAAAGATGACACCAATAGCCACAACCAACCAGACAATAATTGTCGTTGCCCATACTTTTTTCTTACCCTCAATAAAGACAAATGGACGATCTAAATCCTTCTTTGCCTTAAAGAAAGGATAAGCAGCGATCAAGAACAAATATGGTGCAGATGAAGATACGTTCATCATATCCATCAAGATCGTGTAGAATTGACTCGCTGCATTGCTACCAAATGAAATAAATAAGATGATTGCTTGCAACCACATTGAACGTTCAGGCATCCCATGCTTGTTAAGTTCAACCAGCTTCTTTGGCAAAAGTCGTGGATCACAACCTTCGATAAATGACTTGATTAGTGAGTAAACCATCAAGAATGCAGCAGCGTTACCTGACAAAACGTCGGCAATACCGGCAAAGTGTGAGAAGGCAGAACCAATCGCAAGTGAAGCTGATTGTGACAAGCCTAAACTCTTACCAGTAACAACACCTAAGTTGTTGATCAAAACGTATTCTACATTGGCAAGGTCAACGCCCTTAACACCTGCGTCCTTAGCGGCACCACACATGAAAATGTTAATGCGGTCATCATTACCATGGCAATGATCAAACCCTTTGGATAAGTCTCTTCTGGCTTATCAACTGAGCCAATAACACCTGAAGTAGTTTCAAAGCAAACAATGCATAAACGATGAATGAAACAACCGTAAAGCCGATGGCAATTGCCAAAGTAAAGATACCACCAATATTATTGATCGCCTTTATTTTATCAATTCCCTTGGCAGCACAGAAAGTTACGATTGCTAAGAAGATCACTTCCCAAACCCCTAATAATTGGGTTGAAGATAATTCCGATAAATGCTACTTTTTCATTAGTTGATCCTTCAAGCCATGAGAAGATACCACCTTTGATACCTTTGAAGGCTGCACCATATTCCGCGAAGATCAGTGCGGATGGTAAGAAGAATAAAATTGCGGTTACGATATACTAAATGATACTTGAGTATCTCATTTGGTAGAAGGCCGTCAATGAATTACTAAATCTAAAAATAGAAGAAAAAATCATCAAAACTAGACTGCCAAGTCTAATTTTGACCTGATTATCTTTCTTCTCCATAAATAAAAATACAACTCCTTTATAAAAACAAACATTACTTATTATGAACCATAAACGAACATTTTTCAAAAGAGCATTTAAAAGACACCCCTTTCATGGGATGTCTTGCGTAAATTTATTAGAAATAATTTGTCTTACTTCACAATTTCAGCACCCAAACAAGTCTTAAAGTGATTCAAGGCCCACTTATGACCAGTTTGATCAAAACTTGCTACGCCATTTTCATGCACAACCAAGTTATAGCAACGATTATACGCGTCCATTGCCGTGTGCAGAACACAAATGTCGGTGCAGACACCTGTCAAGTGTAAGGTATCGATCTTCCGCTCACGCAAAATTAGATCAAGAGGCGTACCCGCAAAAGCAGAATAGCGTGTCTTATCCATCAAAATCACGTGATCATTATCTTTGTGATCTTCGTACCACTTACCTACCTTACCGTATAATTCACGACCCCAGGTATTAGGCAAATTATGTGGTGGGAAGAGCTTGGTTTCAGGATGATATGGATCGTCTTTGAAGTGCTTGTCTGTTGGGAAAATTCCCCACTTGCCTTCTTTTAAAAATTAGTCAGCTAAATTAGTAATAGCGTCGTCTAATTCTTGTGCTGGCTTGCCGCAGGTGAGCGCACCCTTGTCATCTACGAAATCGTTGGTGTAATCGATGATTAATAAAGCTTCGTTTGTCATAATTGCTTCCTTTGCAAAATCCAAGTTACGTTTTTATTAATTGTACAAAAAAAGAATCAAACTGTAGTGACCCGCATTTTTCGGACACTTTATTGATATTATGCGACTAAGGACTTATTCCGATATTCTATCGGAGTAAGTTCTTTTAGTTTATCCTTAGT
>NZ_LARO01000048.1:0-11951 GCF_000980505.1 Lactobacillus sp. N54.MGS-719 | reverse complement strand
AGACGATCTGTCTTTGGGGTGTTTTTATACCATTATTTGTTAAAAAATGAACAATTTTGATAATTGTTTTTAAATATTTCAAAAAGTAGGTAATAAATTAATATTTGCTAAATAGTGGCGAAAATGAATTTGATGGATTGTAATAAATGATTGGATTCATTGATATAGCAGTGCTTATAACTGATTTGACTTGTTACGGATTTTGGAAAAGTGTTTTAAATAAGAGATGAAAGAGCTATACTATTAAGTGAAATTTCACTTGTGAAAAATATAACTAATAAATTGGAGGATTTTTGCAATGAAGAAGGTTCTGGCAATAAATTCAGGCAGTTCATCATTTAAATTTAAATTATTCTCTTTGCCTGATGAAAAGGTAGTGGCATTCGGTATGGCTGATCGTGTTGGCTTACCTGGGGCTAGCTTTAAGATTGCCTTGCAAGATGGCAATGAACATATTGAACATGTTGAGGTCCCTGATCAAGAAGCTGCAGTAAGTCTACTGCTTAAAGCTTTAAAGAAATATCATGTAGTTGAAGACTTAAACGAAATCGTTGGCGTAGGACACCGTGTAGTGAGCGGTGGCGAAATCTTCAAGGATTCTACTGTAGTTGATCAAGAGGTTTTGCAAAAGATCAAAGACTTGTCAAACTTTGCCCCACTGCATAACCCAGCAGAAGCACGCGGAATCGAAGCATTTATGCATGTTTTGCCTAAGGTGCCACAAGTTGCCGTGTTTGATACTTCTTTCCATCAAACGCTGGATCCTGTTCATTATTTATACTCAATTCCTTATGACTACTACAAGGAATACGGTGCACGTAAATATGGTGCTCACGGCACATCTGTCCACTATGTAACTTTAGAAGCTGCTAAGATGATGAAGAAGGATCTGAAAGACCTTAAATTGATTACCTGCCACTTAGGTTCTGGCTCATCAATCACTGCAGTTAAGAATGGTAAGTCATATGACACCTCAATGGGCTTCAGTCCACTTTCTGGGATCACTATGGGTACTCGTTCAGGCGACATAGATCCATCGCTTTTGCAGCACTTGATGCATGAGACCGGCATTTCAATGAATGAGATGATCAATATTTTGAATAAAAAATCTGGTTTACTTGGCATTTCAGGCATTTCATCAGATATGCGCGATTTGAAATACAACAAGAATCCACGTGCAGTCCTTGCTCGTAAGATCTTCCTTAACCGGATTGTCCGCTATATTGGTGCATATATTGCTGAAATGGGCGGTGTCGATGGTATCGTGCTTACTGCTGGCGTTGGTGAGGGCGACGTAGGCATGCGTCAAGCAATTATGGATGCCTTTAAGTACATGGGCGTAAACCCTGACTACGAGGCTAATAAGACCAATGGACAAAAGTTTATTACTAAGCCAGACTCTTCAATTCAGGTGATGGTAATTCCAACCAATGAAGAATTAATGATTGCTCGCGATGTCATGCGTCTTACTAAGTGTGCCGTTTTAGCATAAGTACAAGTTATTTGTGAGAATAATAATTAGATATTTTTCTTTAATGGCAAAGTGGTCTTAAATAGAAGATGAAGATAACCATCTTAGAAAGGAAGATAATATGTCAATTAAAAAAGATGCACAAACTGCACACGCAAACTTATTAGAAAAAACTGATCCAGAAGCCTTAGAAAGAATTAATCACTTTGCCTTTGACGAAGTTTAAGCAGATGTTGATTTGCCAGATAGAACTAAGATGCTCTCTACTTTGGCCTACCTTTTGGGGATGCAAGGCGTTGATGAGTACAAGGTAATGCTTCCTGTAGCCCTTGATAACGGTGTAAGTCCTGTCGAAGCAAAGGAAGTTTTATACCAAGCCGTTGACTACTTAGGTTTAGGTAGAGTCTTCCCATTCTTTAATGCTACTAACGACGTTTTACGTGCACGTGGCGTAGAAATGCCTCTTCCAAGCCAATCAATCACGACTATGGATAATCGTTTTGAAAAGGGCGAAGAGACCCAAATTCGCTTATTTGGACCACAAATGAAAGACTTTGCTAAGAAGGGTACTATCAACAAGTGGTTAGTAGATAACTGCTTTGGCGATTACTACACTAGAAAAGGCTTAAGTGACAATGACCGTGAAATGGTAACCTTCTGCTACATTGCTGCACAAGGCGGCTGTGAACCGCAACTTTTAGCACATGCTCAAGCTAATATTAAATTGGGTAATGATAAAGAGTTCTTAATGAAAGTGATTGAACAAAACGTTCCATTCATTGGTTACCCAAGAAGTTTGAACGCTGTAACCATTGTTAACAAGGCCGATGAAGCGGTTAATGGTAAAGATTAAAAAATAATAAGAATGAGGCGTTTTATTTAACACTTGCACCTGATGGCACTACAATATAATTGTAATCAGATCTGATGAAACTATAATGTAATGGTTATCAGGAAGGAAGCTTTTATTATGGCAGATGCATTAGAAATTGAACAAACCGCTATGATTGATCGTGAAATGGACCAAGTTTTTGATTGGGCAAAGGGTAACCACATGCCTATTCGTGACGCTATCTGGGACCACGAAATGGAAGCAAATGGCCACGACACGATGAAGACTGAAGCAGCTGTTGAATGGATCCTTAAAGCCAGCGATGACGAAGTTAAGGATTACTGCGAAAAGAACTTAAAGAAGTAACTTAAAACATTCTATTTAATTAAATAATTTCGTCTGCACATAAGGTGACCAAGTCTAGAGGATTTGGTCATTTTTTTGATCCTAATTTCTTGACCTTCATTAATAAATATTTAATAATTGTTTTAATTATTAAAGGTTGGGTGACAAAAATGATTATGGAACATTCGGCAGGTGCAGTTATTTATCGAAGAGCTGTTAGCGGAGAGCTAGAATATTTAATTGTACAGAGCGTAGTAAATCATAACTGGGGTTTCCCTAAAGGACACTTAGAAGGCGAGGAGACAGCCCAAGAAGCAGCTAAACGCGAAGTTGCGGAAGAGGTAGGGCTAAAGCCAGAATTTGATTTCAATTTTATGCGTAAGAAGAAATATTCATTAACAGAAAAGAAAACTAAAACTGTTACATATTATCTGGCCAAGTACGTTGCAGGACAAAAGGTAGCTAAGCAAAAAGAAGAGATCTTAGCAGACAAGTGGGTTACTTTTAAAGAAGCTAAAAAGTATCTAACAGAACATGGCAAGATGGACGTACTAAGAGCCGCGCGAGATTACATTAAGCAATAAAAAATACGAGAGCATTAAGCTCTCGTATTTTCGTCATTAAGAAATCTTATTTAATTATATGAAACATTTCCTAATTAGCTCAATTCTTTGATGATAGCTTCCAAAGTCTTCTTAGCCTCATCTTGGATTGGAGTTTCTGGGTGTTCTTCATCGTACTTGTTGAGCCAGTTCAAACGATCTTGCATTCTCTTGGCCAAGGTCTTTTGGTATTCTGGGTCTTCAAGGTGAACTTCGTAACCGTCAATTGGTAAGTAGCTTACACCCTTGAAGTTACCGAATGGCTTGAAGTCGCTGTCCTTAATGTTGCCGTTAGCCAAGTCTTCGATTAACTTCTTAGTAACTTCCTTTGGAATATCCTTGCCCATGAATGCGTCAGTGTTCAAGCTGTAGCAACTAGCGCCACGCTTAGTGAACAATTCTTTGAAGTCTGTGTAGTCGCCTGATACAGGGTATGCACGGAATGGGTCTGCGAATGGTTCGATAACCAAAGTGTTCATATCGAAGCCCTTTGGCAAGTTTTCAGCAGAAGTTCTCTTGGTTGCTAAAGTACAACCCATAGTAGTTGCCAATACTGGGTCATCGATCTTGATGATTGGAGGTAATGAACCGTCCTTCATGATCCAGAACAAAGCAGTAATTGGTGACTTTTCAAAGTCTACACGGTGAGGACTAGTGTAACGGGTCTTGATAACACGACCGTTGTTGTTACGTAAGTCTTCAGTAACGATAACCTTCTTGCCGTTTTCGTCAAGAGTTACATCACAGTTCATAATAGTGGTGTAGTACTTAGTTTCGTGGTGACCTGCTGGGTAGTCGTGAGTCTTGTCGAAGTATGAAGGTTCAAGAGCTACTGATGAACCATCTTCACGTGAAATGATGAATGCGTCGTCGTGCAATACAGTGATGTCGTATTTACCATCGTACATTTCGTGAGTCAAAGTTGACTTACCTGAACCTGACAAGCCGTAGAATGCGAAGGTCTTGTCGTCTTTGTCGTTGAAGTGGAATGACTTTTCACCACCGTGACATGCAGTGTAGCCGTGACGGTGAGCAATAGCCCAAGCTAAAGTCAAGGTACCCTTCTTAAGTTCACCGAAGTAACGAAGGTTAAATACAGCGGCACAGTTATGAGGAGCGTCAAATACACCTAAACCCTTAGGATAATCTTCATCTTGAACATTTGGATCGAAGTAGAAGTAGATGTCTGGTTCGTTGTAGAACTTGGACTTTGCGTACATCTTTTCAGCTTCTTCGTCAAAGAAGTGGAAGTTCAAAATGTATGAAAGTAAGTTGAAGGCTTGGTCTTCTGGCATCATGATGTGGGCCTTAACAGTGAATGATGGGTCAAGACCTACCAAAACAGTAGCCTTTAAGTACTTTTGATCGTGACCTTTGTAAATGTCTTCACGTAAATTACCGTTTAAGGCTTCTGCATCTTCGTTAGGATTGTCAACAAAGTGACGTGCACTGGCAGTTCTACCTAAGATCTTACCATGGTTGTAAACCAATTGGGTTGCGCCGTAAGGTAAGCCTAATTCCTTGGTGTGAAGGATTGGTAAGTCAGTAACGATAACACCTGATTGCTTCTTAGCTAAATTGTAAGCTTCAGCAACACTGGTTACTTCGTGTACGTTGTTGCCATAAAATGCACTCTCGATTGTTGCACGAGTGCGGCTAAACATAGGATTTGCTTTTCTAAGTTCATCTTGAGAATAACGTTCTTTTGTACTCATATTAAGATTTTTCCTCTCTAGGAAGCTTATTAAAACGCTTTCATTAACTTACGTCACCTATGATAACATAAAAGTTTGTTAATAACCACACAAATGTCAAAATATCGATTTTATGAAAAACAGAAACTTATACTTATGCCCGAGTTTACTAGGAGACCGTGCGTTTAAAAAATGTTATAATTAGAACACATGTACGCAAGAAAGGAAGGCAAAATGGATTCGAATCAGCTGTTTAAATACGTCTATGCAAAATATGGCCTTAAGTTTGAACCGATTATTCCAGGTTCGGCTGAGACTTATGTGCTCATGTCGCCAGTAGATAGCGGCTATTTTGCCATGCTTTCGCGTATCAAGATCAACGGAGAAATAAGAGCTGTCCTTGACTTAAAATGTGGTGACTTTGCAGGCACCATCCGCGATTTACCAGGTTTTACTGATCCAGTTAGAATCAAAGACGCAGCTTGGGTAGGTGCTGTTTTAGGAAACAATGATAGTTCAGTCAAAAAGGCGCTCGATTATGCCTTTAAGCTAGCGATGAACGGCAAGCAGGTTAACGTCGCGCAGGACCAATATTTTTATATTCCGCCTGATGATGTGGAAGAAAAGTACAAGGCCCAGCCAATTAAGCCACGCAAGAATTTGCAAGAGCAGGCCGATCCAGATATTCCGGATAAAATTAGACAGATGCTCAAACTGTATGATTACAGTCTTTTGCCGCAAAAAGGTAGAGCCAAGAATTTTTATGTGCAAGCACGTTTTATGGCGGACTATGAGGATAATTATGCAGAATATTTTGCCTTTAAACGCTTTTATCCGACTTACCACGACATGAATATCGGTCAGTTGCGCAGTTATTTTACTTGGCGGAGTAAATTGCGCAAGGGCGATTATCAGAAGACGAGTACGTCGTATGCGTTTGTATATCTTTATGAATTACTGAACAATGTCGGCGTGAATCCACAAGAAGGCTATGACAAGTTGCTTGATTTTAAGCACAACTATGTGGAAAAGTATGATTTGACGATGGAACCTTATCTGAATGATTGGCTAAAAGACTATGTTTTGTACTACCAATTAGGACAAGATGAGATCGATAATTGTTTTGCCCAAGAAATTAAAGAAGACCATGACTATCTGATTTTGCGTCATCCCGAAGATTATTCGACTGAGAAATTAGCCGCTGTTTTTGCAAATAGATCATCGTATTGGAACACTTCCAAGGTGATTAAGCAGAATCAGGCTAAATTTACCGAGCTTTTAAAATGCGTGTGGCAGGAATTGCTAGATGCTAAAAAGTTTGGCATTGCTTATTACAGCGCCTTTGTGGCTAAGCCACAGGTTAAGCAGCAAGATGTGTTTTTAGGCAGCGTTTTTTATAATCGGGAAAAGAAAATTCCCACCCAAATGGTTGATGCCGCAAGAAAATATGTCTTTATGAATGGCACTTGGCAAATTCATTTTGATGAGCCGGTGAAAAGGCAGAAGACCAATTTAAATACTTTTTTGCATGAATTGGACCGCATTGCCCGTGAGAAGTTAAAGCTGGGGCGTCCAATCAAGCCACGTTTTATCGATCAAGCGGTGTTAAAGGCGATTGACGCTGGCATTGCTGTTTATCAAGAACAACAAGAAAAAGCCAAGATTGATCAGATTAAGATTGATTTCTCTGACTTGGATAAAATTCGTGCTAATGCTTCGGTAACACGCGATAGCCTGTTAACCGATGAAGAAAAAGAATTAGAGCAGGAAGAGCAAAAGCAAGTAGAGCAGAAAAAAGAGATTGAGAAACCAGCAGAAGTTAAGACAGATAATGAATATGGTCTCGATAAAAATGAGATGTTCTTGCTTATTTCTTTACTTAAAAATCAGCCGTGGCAAGATTACGTTAAGAAAAATCATTTGATGGTATCGATTCTGGCTGATAGCATCAACGAAAAGCTGTTTGACGAAATTGGCGATAATGTCATCGAATTTGATGAAGATAACCAACCACAAATTATTGAAGATTATAAAGAAGATTTAGAAGATATGTTTTTGAAGGGATGAAAATATGCCACAAAAAAGAAGAGTACCTAAGAGAATTGCCCAAATCGTATTGAATTCGCTCAAAGGTGGGGTAGTGCCACGAATTGGTTTGCCTTATATCACAGTTGGCCGTAAAGCAGAAATTGAAGCATTGCTGCACGATGTCGACGTCATTCAAGAAGGCGGTGCTAGTTTCCGCTTCATCGTTGGACGTTATGGTTCCGGTAAAAGTTTTTTACTGCAAACCATCCGCAACTACGTCATGGACAAAAAATTTGTGGTCGTTGACGGCGACCTTTCGCCAGAAAGACGTTTGCAAGGTTCAAAAGGCCAAGGGCTAGCCACTTATCGTGAATTAATTCAAAATCTTTCTACCAAAACCAGACCTGAAGGCGGCGCCTTAACTTTGATTCTGGATCGCTGGATCAATTCGGTGCAGACACAGGTTGTTAGCGAAGGAATTGCCAGTGATGATCCCAAGTTTGAAGCAGCAGTGGATCAGAAGATTTATGGCGTAATTTCATCATTGAACGAACTGGTTCACGGTTTTGATTTTGCCAAGCTGTTGAATATGTACTATCACGCTTACATGAGTGGTGACGACGAAACTAAGGCCAAGGTCGTTAAGTGGTTTAGAGGTGAATACAGTCACAAGACCGAAGCCAAAAAAGATTTGGGTGTTGATATTATCATTTCCGATAGCGATTGGTATGAGTACTTGAAGTTATTTGCGACCTTCTTTAGACAAGCTGGTTATGCTGGCCTGATGATCATGATTGACGAATTAGTGAATATCTATAAAATTCCTAACGCCATTAGTCGTCAGTACAACTATGAAAAGATTTTGACCATGTACAACGATACTTTGCAGGGTAAGGCCAAATATCTGGGCATTATCATGTGTGGTACGCCGCAAGCCGTTGAAGATCGGCGCCGCGGAGTTTATTCATATGAAGCTCTGCGTAGTCGTTTAGCCTCAGGTAAATTTGCGCAAGAAAGCGCCCGCGACATGTACGCTCCAGTGATTAAGCTTGAACCATTAACCGCAGAAGAAATGCTGGTTTTGACAGAAAAACTAGCTGACATGCATGCCAATTTGTACGGCTACGAGCGCACGATTACTGATAATGACCTAGCTCAATTTATCAAGATTGAGTATGCCCGCGTCGGTGCAGATACTAATATCACGCCACGTGAAATTATTCGTGACTTTATCGAATTGCTTGATATTGTTTGGCAAAATCCAGATAAAAAGATCACGGACTTGCTTAATTCAGATCAATTCAGCTATACCAAGTCAGAAGCCGTTTCGGATAATGCGGAAAAGGATTATACCGAATTTAAGATTTAAAGGATGAACTATGGACGTTTTTTCACATTATGCGCCATTTATTCAAGATTATATTTATGAACATGGCTGGCAAAATTTAAGACCAATCCAGGTTGCGGCTGCCGAAGAAATTTTTAACACTGATCATAATGTGCTCTTGTCAGCTTCAACGGCATCAGGGAAAACCGAAGCGGCCTTTTTCCCGATTTTGTCAGAGATTTACAATGAGCCGGAAGATTCGGTTAAAGTTCTCTATATTGCTCCGCTTAAAGCGTTGATCAATGACCAATATGATCGTTTAACTGACTTATGCACAGATGTGGATATTCCAGTTTGGCGCTGGCACGGGGATGTGGCTCAAACACAAAAGCGTAAGCTACTCAAACATCCTTCGGGTATTTTACAAATCACGCCCGAATCGCTTGAAAGCTTCATGATCAACAAGCACATGGATATTCCGCATCTTTTTGGTGGCTTGAAATATATTGTCGTTGATGAATTGCACTCATTTCTTAGAAGCGACCGCGGTGGACAAACTTTTTGTTTAATTGAGCGTTTGTCTAAACTAGCTAACGTTAATCCACGTAGAATCGGGCTTTCTGCGACTATCGGCAATCTGGAAGATGCCAGCAAATTTTTAGGTGCCGGTTCAAATAGAAAAACTGTGGCTCCAAGGGTGCAGAATGAACCGCAAATTTGGCATCTTTCCATGGAACATTTTTATAAAACCGATCCACAAGCTAGTTCAAAGAATTTTGATCCCAGTCAAATTGAACCGAAAACTGATAAGGCACCAGAATTGGCTGATCCCGGAATTGGCTATATTTTTGAACACACGCGTGGCAAAAAGTGTCTGGTTTTCACCAACAGTCGTGAAGAATGTGAGGCTGTGTGTCAGGAACTTAGAGCCTACTGCGCCTATAATCATGAACCGGATCGCTTCATGATTCACCACGGTAATCTTTCACCAGCCTTGCGTGAAACTGCAGAAGCCGCAATGAAAGATGACGATGTTTATATGACAACTTGTGCGACGGCCACGCTAGAACTCGGAATCGATATTGGTCAGCTGGAATCTGCCTTTCAAATCGATGCGCCGTTTACTGTGTCAGGCTTTTTGCAGAGAATGGGACGGACAGGACGCCGCGGCAATCCGCCAGAAATGCACTTTGTGATGCGCGAAGAGCACCCTGAATCAAGGGCAATGCTGCCAGAATTGATTCCATGGCCATTGCTGCAAGGAATTGCCTTGGTACAGCTTTATGCCGAAGAAAAATGGGTTGAACCGCCTGAACCTAACCGTTTGCCATATAGTTTGCTTTACCACCAAACGATGAGTATGCTGGCTGCAGGTGGTGAAATGACACCGGCAGAACTGGCCTCTAGGGTATTAACTCTGTCATATTTCCACAACGTGAGCCAAGAAGACTATCGCGTTTTGCTTAAGCATTTGCTTAAAACGGGACACATCGAATGGACCGAGAATGGTGGCTTGATTGTGGGCCTTGCCGGCGAAAAAGTTGTGAATAACTTTAAGTTTTACGCGGTTTTCCAAGAAAATGAGGAATTCAGCGTCCATGCTGGCAGCGAAGAATTAGGTACCATCGTTAAGCCGCCTCCTGTAGGGGACAAGATTGCGATTGCCGGTCGCGTGTGGATTGTCGAAGACGTTGATATCAAGCGCCACCAGGTATATTGTCACGAAGTAAAAGGCAGAATTCCTGCCTACTTTGGGGATGTACCGGGCGATATCCAACCGAAGATTTTGCAAAGAATGAAGAAGGTACTCGCTGAAAAAACGATGTACCCGTATTTGATGCAAAACGGCAAGGCACGTTTAACGCAGGCCCGCGATACTGCGGCATTAGCTGGTTGGCCAAAGAAGAACTTAATCAAGCTTGGCGGTAACATGTGGTGTCTTTTCCCATGGACTGGGACTTATGCATTTTTAGCATTGGAACGCTTAATTAAGATCAAATGTGGTAAGCAGTTGAATATTCGAGGATTTAACTCATCCAGACCATATTTTATGTATTTTGCCATGGATGCGGATGAACAAGAATTTTGGCACATTATCGGTGAAGAAGCAACAAAAGATTTTGAACCGCTAGAATTAGTTTACCCAAATGAAGTGCCGGGAATTGATAAGTATGATCAGTACTTGCCAAAAGAATTACTTAGAAAGGAGTTTGCTAATAGCGTTTTGGATATTAAAGAAATGAAGCGTTGCGTTAAGCAAATGGTTAAAGAGAATTTGGTATAGGATTAAAAAATTAATAAGTAATTTAGAATGTTGATAATTGTTTCTTAAACAGGAATATATCGACATTTTTTAGTTTGCAAAGTTATAAAATGACACATTGTCATCATGCGTGTTAAAATATATTAAACTCAATTATTCAGTTATGTTACAATTTGCATGTAAGCATTTTCATTACAAGACCTAGAAAGAAGGATTCTTTATGAAGAAAATAATCAACGATCCTCATGATGTTGTTCCAGAAATGGTTAACGGAATGACGAGAGCCTATCCACAATACATTGAGAAAATTGAAGGAACTGAAGCTGTTGTTCGCAGTGATAAGGATTCTATGAAAGGTAAAGTTGGAATTGTTAGTGGTGGTGGTTCAGGCCATGAACCAACACATGCTGGTTATGTTGGTGAAGGGATGCTTAGTGCTGCTGTTTGTGGACAAGTTTTTACTTCACCTACACCAGATCAGATTTATGCTGCTATTAAAGCAGTAAATCAAGGTCAAGGAGTCTTCTTAGTAGTTAAGAATTACTCCGGTGATGTTATGAACTTTGATATGGCTAAGGATTTAGCAAGTATGGACAATATACCTGTTAAATCAATTGTTGTTGATGATGATATCGCAGTAGAAAACAGTTTATATACGCAAGGTCGTCGTGGCGTTGCTGGTACTATTTTTATGCATAAGATTCTTGGCGCTGTTGCTCAACAAGGAGCATCTCTTGATGAAATTGATGCTTTAGCTCATAAAGTTTTGCCAAATATTAAGACTATTGCCGTAGCTTTATCTGCAGCTACTAATCCAGAAGTGGGCAAGCCAGGTTTTGTCCTCAAAGATGATGAAATTGAATATGGGGTTGGAATTCACAGCGAACCGGGTTATCGTCGTGAAAAAATTAAGCCTTCAAAGGAATTAGTTGAAGAGCTGGTTGGTAAACTTAATAATGAAATGCATCTTGATGGTAATAAGAAGTATGCCTGCTTAGTAAATGGTATGGGTGCCACCCCATTAATGGAGCAATATATTTTTGCAAATGATGTACTAAACAAATTGCAAGAATTTAATATTAAACCAAGTTTTATTAAGATCGGTAATTACATGACCTCAATTGATATGGCTGGCATTTCTCTTACTTTATTTGAAATAAAAGATGCTAAATGGCTTGATTACTTAAATTATCCAGTTAAGACAATTGCTTGGTAAAAGGAGAACTAAAAAATGACATTAACCGTTGATACCTTAACGACTTGGATGAGTAAATTTGCTGAAAAAGTTGAAACCAATAAACAGTTTTTAAGTGATCTGGATACACCAATTGGTGATGGCGATCATGGCTTTAACATGGATCGTGGAATGAAAGCTGTTGAAGAAAAATT
>NZ_LARO01000047.1:0-12031 GCF_000980505.1 Lactobacillus sp. N54.MGS-719 | reverse complement strand
TACAGGAGTAGTGGTTGCTGCTGCTGGTGTAGTGATTACTTTAGTAACCAATTGGGGGTCAGTTGATATTGTAAAAACAATTTTTTCAACCGATACTTTATGGCAGTTCTTTGACGGTGTACTTCTAGGTCTAATAACCATTAGATAAAAAGCCGAGGGGATAGATAATGTTGGAAAAAGCTAAAAAAATTTACTGGAGCTGCGATTTTTTCTGTTATTGCACTAATTGTCGCAATTTTTAGTATTACTGGTAATGGTACAACTTGAAAATTATGTACCGTTATTGTTATCTTGTTGATCTGGGTAGGCTATACAATTATCAGATATTTTAAGCTTAAAGCAGAAAATGATAGCGACAATTATTAGTATATGTACCACATAATTCCCATAGCAGAAGTTAAAAAGAAATGAATGCCATGAAAAATACTGTTATTTCTATAATTATGATAATTGTTATAGTAATTGCACTATGTTGGTTAGTTACTATTCCCCAGGTAATGCGGAACAAAACATCAGATGGTTATCAACTGATAAAATTTACCAGAAAATCTACTAAGGTATATCCTCATTTTTGGCAAGTATATTGGCGGCAAGCACTGCTGAATATTTTGGATGTGCTTGCATTCTTTGGCGATAATTATTCTTAGATATTCAATCAATATCAAAAAAGTTGAGGAAAAATTATGTTAAAAATAGAACACCTAAATAAAAGCTTCGGGTCAACACAGGTTTTGTTTGATGTTAGCTTCAATGTGTCAGATGGGCGTATTCTTGGACTGGTTGGTAAAAATGGGTCGGGTAAGTCGACGATCTTTCATAGTATTTTGAAATTCGTTGATTATGACGGTCAGATTAGTATTGATGGACATTCTTTCAACGCTAAAGATTATGACAATATTGGCTATCTGCCTGAAGAGCGAAGTTTGATGCCTAAGTTAACTATTTCAGATCAGGTAGTGTTTTTAGCTAGTCTTAAAGGGATGCCAGCTAAAAAGGTAAAAGAAGAATTGCCTGATTGGTTATCACGTTTGGCTGTTAAAGGGATCCCCATGGATAAGATTAAGTCTTTGTCTAAAGGTAACCAACAAAAAGTACAGATGATTGCGACTTTAATTCATCAACCTAAATTGATTATTTTAGATGAACCATTCAGTGGACTAGATCCTGTTAATGTTGATCTAATGAAGCAGCTGATTTTGGAAGAAAAAAGAAAAGGCGCTACAATCATTTTTTCTGATCATGATATGCGTAACGTGGAAGAACTGTGCGATGACGTCGTAATGATCAATGATGGGCATATCGTCTTGAATGGCCCAGTAAATGAAATTAAGAACAGCTTTGGCCTAACTCGAATTTTTGTCAGGACAGACAAAAATGCTACTGAATTATCAGCCTTACTAGGTGTAAAAGATATAATTTTGCAAAACAATGGAATGAAGCTGCTTATTCTTGCAGACGAAAAATATGGTAAGGATATTTTTAACCAACTTTCGGCCGGTCAATATATCCAGACTTTTGACCAGGAACCTCCAACTTTAGACGAGATTTTCAAAATGAAAGCAGGTGCGCGTCATGAATAAGATCTGGCTTGTCGCAAAAGAAACCTATCGTAGAGAAGTGAAAACCTGGTCATATTTGCTGATGATTTTAGCACCGTTTCTGCTCGTCTTCTTTTCATTTGTTATCGGAATGGTATCAGCTGGCGGTAGTGATGACAACTATGTCGGGGTAGTTACTTCTAATTCTGCCTTAAAGCAAGCAATTAAAAAGTCAGAAGATTTTGACAACTATAGCACTGAAGCTAAGGCTAAAAAGGCGTATAAAGATGAAGATATCGATGGCTATGTTTTAATTGAACAAAAGAATAATCAATTAGCTGCAACTTACTATAGTGATGAAAAAATGGACAGTGATCTAAAATCAGAGCTGCTAACGAGCCTAAACACCGCCCAGCAACAATTGAATTTAAGTAAGGCCAAGCTAACGACAAAACAGACTCAGTCTTTAGCTACGCGGGCGCAATTTAAGCAACAAGTTAAGCATGTTGAGAAGAAGAGCTTTGACAATGATCCTGTTAAGCAAATTTCCTTCTGGGTTTTGCTGATTATCTTGTACATGCTTGTGATCACTTATACGCAAGTAACAGCACAAGATATCGCTACGGAGAAGGGTACCAAGATAATGGAAGTAATTTTTTCGAGTATGCCAGGTGGCGATTATTTCACTGGGAAGATTTTAGGTATTTTTGGTGAAATTATTACCCAAGTGTTAATTTATGTTGTTGGTTTTGTGGCAGTTTATTGTGCGGCCCCATACATCGATGGCTTTAGCGATTTATTTAGACAGTATAAGCCGATGATTGATCAAGCAATTGGCAATCTGGCTTCTTGGGGATTGATGTTTACGATAATCGGCTTGGTATTGTTTATTATCTTTGCAGCTTTCTGTGGCGCTTTGGTTGCTAAAAGCGAGAATGCCAACAAAGCGGTGGGACCACTATCTACATTGATGTTGATCGGGTTCTTGTTCACAGTCAATATGCAATCAGGTGGGGATACGATTTTTGCTAAAGTATTATCGTACATCCCGTTTCTATCATCATTTGTAATGCCAACTAGAGTAATTATGGGGAACGCAACTAATTTAGAGGCAGCTATCTCTGCTTTAATTGCTTTAGCCGCTACAGTAGCGTCATTTATCTGGATTAGAAAAATCTATCCAAACTTGATTTTGCAAACAGATGATGTCGGCCCATGGCAAAACTTTAAGCGTAGCTTGAGAGGCTAGACAAAATATATTTAATAGTAAAACGCGCTGAATCAATAATGATTCGGCGTGTTTTGCTTTTGCAAGGTTAATAGATCTTTGGTTCTCTTTCTTAGTCATCTTTGCGGATTCTTAGTCAAATAGAGTAAAATGACTAAGAATAATTCAAAATGACGAAGAAAAGATGTCGTTTCAAGCAAAAAGCGACATCTTTTTTGCATATAAATGAATTTTATTGAACGATAATAAATAAAAATGACGCTTTTTGAAGAAAAATGATTGATTTTGGAAGAGAAAGCGAATACAATATTTATCGAGGTGAGAAATAATGCTGACACAAGAACGCCAAAGCTTAATTGAAGATTACGTTAATCAGCACGAATTGTGCCGCGTTAGCGAGTTATGCGATTTAACTGATACATCTGAATCAACTATCCGTCGTGATCTGATTCAAATGGAGAAGAATGGCATCCTCAAGCGAGTTCATGGCGGTGTCCAATCAGTAAAGAATTTCTCGCGCGATGTTTCCCAGAACGTCCGCTTTAGTTTGAATCATGAAGTGAAGATTTCTATTGCTAAATACGCAGCAGAACACTTCGTTCACCAAGGTGATAACGTCTTTATCGATGCAGGAACAACAACCTATGAGATGGTTCCATTTCTAGCTGATATTCCTAACGTAAAGATCATCACCAACGGAGTTGAAACGGCGTTATGCAGTTTAAATCATGGAATCAAGACTTTCCTAATCGGTGGCGAGGTCAAAGACGACACGCATGCCGTGATTGGTCAAACTGCTTTGAGTCAAATTAAGGCGATGAATTTCTCAGCTAGTTTTGTCGGAGCTAACGGAATCGAAGCCAATGGCAATTTAACCACGCCAGATCCCGAAGAAGCCGCAGTCAAGACAGCCGAGATTAAGCAAGCTAGACATGCTTATGTTTTAGCCGATAACACTAAGATTGGTGAACGGAACTTTGCCGTATTCGCTAATACTAAAGACGTTGTTGTGGTAACAAATAAGCTTAAACCAAGTCAAAAAAAGGCATTACCTGCCGATATAAACCTAGAGGAGGCAAAATAGGATGATTTACACAGTAACTGTTAACCCGGCTCTTGACTATGTTCTTCAATTAGAAAAAGTCAACCGCGGGGAAGTTAACAGAACTAACAATGATTCATTTTTAGCAGGGGGTAAAGGAATTAACGTTTCTCAAATCCTTAACCAATTGAACGTTGACAACACTGCATGGGGCTTCGTTGGTGGCTTCACCGGTAAGGAATTGGTTCGTCAATTGAACCAAAAGAGAATCGAAAGTGACTTCGTTACTATTTCAGACAACACTCGTGTGAATGTTAAGATCCACGCAGAAAAGGAAACTGAAATTAACGCAGCTGGTCCAAACATTACTGACCAAGAAATCACTGCTTTCAAGGATCGTTTGAACGACTTGAAGAAGGGTGACATCGTAGTAATGAGTGGTTCACTTACTCCAAGTCTTCCAACTGATTTCTACCAATCACTTCTTCCAACTATTAAGGAAGCTGGCGCTGAATTCGTAGTTGATACTACTGGTCAAGCTCTTCTTGATACCTTGGAATACAAGCCATTAGTAATTAAACCAAACCACCACGAATTAGCTGACTTGTTCGGCGTAACTTTTGATTCAAGCGATGTAATGCTTGAATACGCACAAAAGTTGCTTGACAAGGGTGCTCAAAACGTAATGGTTTCAATGGCCGGCGAAGGTGGCTTTCTCTTGACTCAAGACCACGTATACCACGCCAAGGGTGCTGTTGGTACTGCTGTTAACTCAGTTGGTGCCGGCGACTCAATGATTGCTGGTTTCGTTGGTACTTACTACAAGACTGGCGATCCTAAGGAAGGCTTCAGAATTGGTATGGCTTGTGGTGCTGCTACTGCCTTTACTAAGGACATCGCAGTTAAGAGCCAAATCGATGCAGTATTGCCACAAATTAAGGTTGAACAAATTTCTTAATTTTTAAATGAGAGGAATGAAATATGAGAATTAAGGATATTTTAAGCCCTGAATCCATGATTATGGAGCTTAAGGCTACCAACAAAGAAGATGCCATTAAAGAAATGGCAGACCTTGAAGTTGCAACCGATATCGTTAATGACGAAGATGCATTTATCAAGTCCATCTGGGACCGTGAAAATGAATCAACTACTGGTATCGGTGGCGGAATTGCGATGCCGCACGCACGTAACAAGTCAATCAACAAGGCTCGTGTATTGTTTGCCAAGAGTAAGGAAGGTATTGACTACAACTCACTTGATGGTCAACCAGTTCACTTATTCTTTATGATTACTGCACCAGCCGGTGCTGATAACACTCACCTTCAAGCTTTAGCAAAACTTTCAGGTTTGTTAATTGATCCAGACTTAGTTGAAAAATTAAAGGCTACTAAGACTCCTGAAGAAGTTATCGATCTTTTCGAAAAGGCCGAAGCTAAGAAGGATGAAGAAGACAAGAAGGCAGCTGAAGCTAAGAAGGCTAAGGAAGCTGCTAAGGCAGAAGGTAAGAACGACGATGACGACAACAAGCCATTAATCGTTGGTGTTACTGCATGTATTAACGGTATTGCCCACACTTACATGGCTCAAGAAGCCTTGATTAAGGAAGGTAAGAAGCGCGGCATCGAAGTTAGAATCGAAACTAACGGTTCTGAAGGTGTTAAGGACAAGCTTACTCCTGACGAAATCAAGCGTGCTAAGGGTGTAATTATTGCATCTGATAAGAAAGTTGACATGCCACGTTTTGACGGCAAGCCTTTAGTTAACCGTCCAGTTGTTGATGGTATCAACAAGCCAGGCGAATTGATCGATGACATTATGGATGGCAAGGCAGATGTTTACCACGCAAGTGCATCTGACAAGTCAGAAGAATCATCATCAAGCACTGAAAAGCCAGGCGTATGGGTAGGTATTTACAAGAACTTAATGAACGGTATTAGCCACATGCTTCCATTCGTTATCGGTGGTGGTATCTTAATGGCTATCTCCTTCATCGTAGAAAACTACGGTGGTGGTGCAAAGACTCCTGCATTTATCTTCTTGAACAACGCAGGTAACTTAGCCTTCGCCTTCATGGTTCCAGTTCTTTCAGCTTACATCGCTGAATCAATCGGTGACTTGCCAGCATTGATGCCAGGTTTCGTTGGTGGTTACATGGCTTCTATTGCTAACGGTCAATTCCAAGTTAACGTTCAAGCTCACGCAACTTCACCAGCTGGATTCTTAGGTGGTATTGCCGCTGGTTTCATCGCTGGTTACTTAATGGTTGGCTTGAAGAAGTTATTTGCTAACTTACCTCACTCAGTTGAAGGTATGAAGCCAATGTTGTTCTACCCAATTTTGGGATTGCTCTTCATTGCAGCAATTATGTTCTACATCATTAACCCAATCTTCAGTGGGATCAACTTTGCAATTACCCACTTCTTGAACAGCATGGGTACTGGTAACTTAGTACTTCTTACTACTATCTTGGCAGGTATGATGTCAATCGATATGGGTGGTCCTTTCAATAAGGCTGCATATGTCTTTGCATCAGGTGCATTTGCTAACGACCCACACTCAACTACTGCTGCTATCTTAATGGCTGCCGTAATGGTTGGTGGTATGGTTCCTCCATTTGCTACTGCTATTGGTACTACATTCTTCAAGAACAAGTACACTCAAGAAGAACGTCGTGCAGGTGTATCTAACTGGGTATTAGGATTCTCATTCATTACTGAAGGTGCTATTCCATTTGCCGCAGCTGACCCAGGTCGTGTAATTCCATCATGTATCATCGGTTCAGCCGTTGGTGGTGCCTTAGTTGGTTTGTGGCACGTTGGTGTCCCAGCTCCTCACGGTGGTCTGTGGGTATCATCACTTGCTGGTAACATCGGTGGTCCAAGCCATATCTTGTTCTACTTCTTAGCAACTATCATTGGTTCAATCGTAGCCGGTTTAATCATGAGTTTCTGGAAGAAGAACATTAAAGAAGATCCTAACGAATAATATTATTAGAAAAAATATATAAAATAAATAGTTAAATAATCTAAGTTATTATATATTTTTAACAAAAAGTGTAAAAAACGTATTATAATAAAAGCATCTTGATGATCTCTACTTAAATCAGGATACTCTGTTATGTTTTGCGCTACCCGAGTGGGTAGCGTTTTTTGTTGTCAAATCTAAAAGGACACCCTCGTGCGAGAGCGTCCTTTCTTTATCGTCGATAATCGTGATCAGGGCTATGTCGTCAAGCGATAAAGCAATTGCGTCCTTATCGTCGTAAACGAGTAATTGATTGGAATTGCCGTTGGTTAAGACGAAGTCTTTAAGTTCTTTGGTAAAGTCATTTTCTTGATGAACTTGTGCTTGGACAAATTCATTTTTTTGGGATTGATTAGTAGTTTGAATTTCATCTTTATCGCTTCCTTTCACTAAGAAGTATACGGTAATTGACGATAGATTACTTGTTTTCCAAGGTTATCGGTTGAAAAGGGCAGATAATCGGTAAAATAAAGATTATAATAGATTAAGACTAACGATAGGTGGAAAAGAAATTGAACGATCAGATTATTCGAATTACTAGAGCGCTGAATCATCCAATTCGTATTCAAATTCTTTATTATTTGAATGACCACAAGGAAAGCAGCGTGAATAACTTAGTCAAACAATTCGACGTCAGCCAGCCGGCAATTTCACGGCATCTAAGAATTTTAGAAGAAGCAAGATTGGTAAAAAGCAAGCGCGTCAAGCAAGAGAAGTACTATCAATTGTTTGACAACCACATCATTAAGATTCTGGATGTTTTGAGACAACACGCTAATGGTGAGTTTTAGTTTGACAAGCATATAAAAATATGTTTATATAATGATGTAATTCTAGAAAAAGCATTTAAATTATTTCAGCAAATTTTTTAAAGACTTAAATAAAAGCGATAGCATCAGGGTTAATGAACCTTGGTGCTATTTGTCTATCTGTAAATATATTGACACACCATAAAATCTAGCTTATGCTTACTTTAAATCAGAAAACTTGCTGAAATTCTGATTTAAATGCTTTTTTGTTATGGAGGTTTTATGCAAAAATCTAGAATTACAAAACATATTTTTATTTTGGGCTTACTGAGTGTAGTGATGCTACTGCTTTCTGCATGCTCAAGTAGCCAAAAGTCTACAAGTAGTGATAAGGTATCGATCGTTGCGTCTACTAACGTTTATGCCGATATTGCCAAAAATGTGGCAGGCAAGTACGGAAACGTGCAAGCTGTGATCAAGAACAGCGCAACTGATCCGCACGATTTCGAACCAACTACGGCTGATGCCAAGGAATTATCCAAGGCCAACATTATTGTGGCAAACGGCCTAGGCTACGATGACTGGATGAATAAATTAGCTAGTTCAGTTAACAAAAAGCCAGTTTTAGTGGGTGAAGATTTGATGCACCTTAAGAAGGGTGACAACCCCCATATTTGGTACAATTTAGATATGCCAACTAAGTACGTGAACTATTTAGTTAAGCGCTTGTCCAAGTTGCAACCAAGTCATGCGGCTTACTTTAAGGCTAATGGTAAAAAATACCTAGCAAAGATTGCGCAAATTAAGCAGCTTGCTAAATCAGGCAAAAAGGACGGCAAGCCAGTTTACGTTAGTGAGCCTGTCTTTGACTATGCCTTGCAAGAAGCCGGCTACAAAATCGGTGACAAGGACTTTGAAAAAGCCGTGCAAAATGGTACTGATCCCAGTCCTAAGACTATCAACAAAATGACTAAAGAAATTGAAGATAAGAAGATCGCTTTCTTCGTTAATAACACGCAAGCAAGCAGTTCAACTGTGAAGACTTTTGTTAAATTGGCCAAAAAGAACAATGTGCCAGTGCTCAGCGTGCGCGAAACAATTCCGAACAACACAACTTACTTGGATTGGATGAAAGAAAATTATCAGAATTTAGCTAATATTAGTAAGCAATAAATGAGCTAATTTAGCGAGTAAAGGGGATGCTAAATTGATCTTAGATGTGAATGACCTTTCAATGAGATTTGATACAAAGACCGTCTTTCAAGATTTGAATTTCAAGCTTGAAGATGGTTCAATGACTGCTCTGCTTGGTCCAAACGGAACAGGAAAAACTACTTTGATTAAGATTTTGATGGGGATGCTTATACCAACAGGCGGTAGCTATAAATTCTCATCAGACGTCAAGCTTGGCTATGTTCCACAATTTAGAAATATTGACTCAGAATATCCTCTTTCAATTCGTGCCTTTATCGAATTGAACGCTCCACTTTTTAAGACTAAAAAAGTAAAAGAGCAAATCGATCGTCAAATTACTGAGACGCATTTGGACAAAATTCAAAATACGCGCATGGGTGAAGCTTCAGGTGGGCAAAAACAACGTGCCTACTTGGCGCAAGCGCTACTCGACCGTCCTAACATGATTATCCTGGATGAAGCGACAGCGAGCCTGGATCCGGCTGCTAAGGAAGAATTAATGGGCCTGATCAAACACTTGAATCAGGAACACAAGATTACTGTGCTATTTGTAACGCACGATATACCGCTGGCTAAAAAGTACATGAGCGATTATCTGTACTTAAACAAGGGGACGATCAGACAAGGAAAGATGAAAGACTTTAAGGAGGATTTTGAATGATGTTTCAATATGAATTCATGCGTTATGCCTTCTTAGCAAGTACTTTTATTGCGATCACCTGTGGTGTGGTTGGCGTGTACGTTGTAGCGCGTAGTTATGCGTTCTTAGCTCACACCTTGTCAGAAATCGGTTTTGCCGGTGCTGCCTTTGCGGTGTTTATCGGTATTGCGCCGTTATGGGGGATGCTTTTGTTCACCTTGCTTGGTGCGATCAGTGTTGGCGAATTGTCCATGCACAGCGATCAAAAGGAATCATCAATTAGTGCGATTTCAGCACTATTTATTGGACTAGGCGTTTTATTCCTGGCGATTTCTGGTTCCAATAGCCGTTACGCTACGAACATCTTGTTCGGTAGTATCATCGGTGTAGATCGACAAGGTGTAACCCAATTGGTTATCTTGTCCGTCATCGTTTTGTTGATGATCCTTTTGTTGCAACGGAGTTTGAACTTCGATTCCTTTGACCATATCGGCGCTGCTGCGCACGGTATTCATACCGGTTTTGTTGGCATCGTCTTCTTGGTTGCAATGGCTATGTCTGTTGCAATTGGTGCGCAGATCGTTGGTTCATTGCTAGTATTCATTTTGTTAACACTGCCATCATCGACAGCGCGTTATATCGGTAAAACGATCCCCGCAATGATCGGCTGGTCAATCGGCTTTGCCTTAATCGGTGTATGGGCCGGACTTTACTTGGGCTTTATTACTAACTGGCCAGTTACCTTCTTCATTGCTACGATTGAAGTTGTGATTTACTTGGTTGCTTACATGGTTCACGTCATTAAGCACCGTTAAAAAATAGAATCAAAATTATCAAAACGCATTAAGGAACGATTTTCCTTGATGCGTTTTTTGGTGCTAAAATCGAAACTGTTTGATAAGAGGGAGATCTTGAATGAAAAAGTGGATTGCGATAATTGTAGCAAGTATCGCGGGAAGCTTCAGTACTTCTGCTTACACGAGCTACTACATCAACAATACGGATAAAATTGGGGTTCAACCAGGTGGTGCCAACTTAGGGTTAGATGGTCCTAAGAAATATAAGTCTAAGGCCGAATTGATTAAAAAGTATGCACCTTACAAGAATGACGTTGACCAAATTTTGCAAGGCTTGGAATACAACAAGGCACAAATGAAACAAATTTCTAAAAAATTGAATAAACAAGCAGAAGAGGAAACCAACAAGTAAAATGAATAAAGTAAGAAAAATCTGTCTAATCATAGTTGCTTGCGTTTTAGTGGTTGCAGCAGGAGTCATGGTATATCTCACTGTTCAAAGTGGAAAATCATCGAACTCTGCTTCTGAAGTTGCCACAAGTAAAACTGTAAGCAAAAATAAGCATAAAGGTTCAAGCACTAGTTCTTCATCTTTATCACAATCATCAAGTAGCGAAGAAAGCAGCAGTGATGATCAAAGCAGTAAATTTGCGCAATCAGGTTGGAGCAGTGATCAAGAAGCCCAACTTGCAAGCTTCATGAACCGATTTGGTACCAAAATGAAGCAAATGCTCATGTACGGTAAAGAAGCAAGCAACCGAAAACAATAGATAGA
This sequence comes from Lactobacillus sp. N54.MGS-719, assembly GCF_000980505.1. NCBI lineage: Bacteria > Bacillati > Bacillota > Bacilli > Lactobacillales > Lactobacillaceae > Lactobacillus > Lactobacillus sp. N54.MGS-719. The sequence goes on along the minus strand of NZ_LARO01000047.1, from coordinate 1,044 downwards.
CCGCCAGCACTACACTATTCCGAACCAAAGACCAAAAGATAAGCATTTTGAGAAAATCTAAACTTTTGGATTTTCCTACAATGCCGACTACGGCGGAATCCCTCCCACTCCTTATATATTTCTTTCTGTATACATTGAATTTGTATTTAGTAAAATGCAGACAACACCACGGATCGGCTTTTGGCTGGACAATTCCAACCAAACACCGCAGCAGACAGTAGAAACCATTCTGAACGTTAGGAAGCCGGTATGATTGTTACATATAAGGGGAAGAAAAATTTCTTTTAGATACTTGTTTTCCTAAAACTGATGTGATATAATAATTCAATTCCAGAAAAGGAGTAAAAAATATGCGGCAAGGTATTCTTAAATAAAACTATAATCAAATAGTGGGAACAAAGGATTATGATAGTCCCTTTTGTAGGGGCTTAGTTTTTTGTACCCAATTTAAGAATACTTTTGCCTTATCAATTTTGACATATCCCCAAAAACAGCACTCACAAACAGGTGTATGCTGTATATGTGTATGTCCGCAAATTATCATCCCCAGTGGTAAAAGTATTTTACTGCTGGGGATTTTTATGCCCTTCGGGGCAGTAAAGGGAGGACAATCACATGAAAATAATCAATATTGGAATTCTTGCCCATGTAGACGCTGGAAAGACGACCTTGACGGAGAGCCTGCTATATGCCAGCGGAGCCATTTCAGAACCGGGGAGCGTCGAAAAAGGGACAACGAGGACGGACACCATGTTTTTGGAGCGGCAGCGTGGGATTACCATTCAAGCGGCAGTCACTTCCTTCCAGTGGCACAGATGTAAAGTTAACATTGTGGATACGCCCGGCCACATGGATTTTTTGGCGGAGGTGTACCGCTCTTTGGCTGTTTTAGATGGGGCCATCTTGGTGATCTCCGCTAAAGATGGCGTGCAGGCCCAGACCCGTATTCTGTTCCATGCCCTGCGGAAAATGAACATTCCCACCGTTATCTTTATCAACAAGATCGACCAGGCTGGCGTTGATTTGCAGAGCGTGGTTCAGTCT
>NZ_LARO01000043.1:0-12314 GCF_000980505.1 Lactobacillus sp. N54.MGS-719 | reverse complement strand
TTCTCCCTTTTGCAAGTACTTTTTTCATTTTATTGATTTTTCCTTTGCTCAGGCTTCTTATTCAAGCTGTGCCGCATCTCTCGAAACGACTTTATTAATATATAATACTTGCAAAACAAATGCAAGCACTTTTTTAATTAATAATTTGTCACGCTTAAAAACGCGACTTCAATAATATAACCTATTTACTACTAACGAGCAAGCATAATTTTCAAATGAATATTGCTCTAATTCATGTTAAAGTTGATACAGCAACACATAGAGGAGGTTTTTAAAATTAAAAAAGTTGATTTAGCTATCATTGGTGCCGGTCCTGTTGGAACATTTGCCGCACATTTCGCCCATTTACATGGTTTAAATACAATCCTTTTTGATTCCCTATCCGAGTTGGGCGGTCAACCGCAAATGCTTTATCCTTTTAAACAGATAACTGACATCCCTGCTTTCGGCACAATCAAAGCGCATGATTTAATTCAAAGATTAACTGCAAACTTAGAAAACGAAACTGAAATAGTAACTAATCATAAAGTTGAAAACATCGTCAAAAACGCAGACGGTTTTACAATTGATGATTCAGTCTTCGCACGCAGCATTATTATCGCTACAGGAGCCGGCGCATTCAAACCTAAAGAGCTCCCACTTAAAATGAACGATGACATCAAAAAAAGAGTTCATTACTTTATTAAGGATCCTAAAAAAATTGCTAACCAAACAATCGGTGTTTTTGGCGGTGGCGACTCAGCTCTAGATTTAGCACTTGAACTTGCAAATTATGCTGATATTAAATTAATTCATCGCCGTGATCAATTCCGTGGGCTCGAATCAAATGTGCAAAAACTCAAATCCTTAAAAAACGTTGAAATTCTTACCCCATATCTTCCTAAAGATATTCAATTAATTGATAATAAGTTAGACATTAGTCTTAAGAAAATGGGTGGCGATGAAATACGTCATGAACAATTTGATCAGATCGTAGTAGCCTACGGCTTTAGAGCTAATAATCGTTTCGTTAAAAAATGGGGCATTGATCTTAAAGGGGCAAATATTCCAGTTGATCGAGCAATGAAAACCAATATTGATGGAATTTATGCAGCAGGCGATGTTGTTTCTTACTCTGGACGTGTTCCTTTAATTGCCTTAGGTTTTGGCGAAGCTCAAATTGCTATTACATCAATTATGCGCAACCTATTCCCGGAAAAGACTTTAACAATCCATTCAACGAGTATATAGGGGTTTTTATGGCTTTAATTGATTTTATTTTGCATATTGACGACCACTTAGTCACCATCGTTAATCAATTTGGCGGTTGGTCTTACCTAATCCTTTTCGCCATTATTTTTATCGAAACTGGTTTAGTCGTTTTTCCATTCTTACCGGGAGACTCTCTTATCTTTGCGGCAAGTGCAATGGCAGCCAATCCAAAGTACGGTTTAGATGTTTGGCTAATTTACGTAGTGGTCGCCTTGGCCGCAATTGTCGGTGATACGGTCAACTATGAAATAGGCGCTTGGTCTACTCGAGCTGGAGAAAAACATAGCTGGTTCAATAAACTAATCAATGAAAATAACCGATTGGCAGCTGAAAAGTTCTTCGAACGTCATGGTCCAACCACGATTGTTATAGGAAGATTTATACCATTTATTCGTACTTTTGTTCCGTTCATTTCAGGCGGCAGCAAGATGCATTATGGCAAATTCATTACATATAATATCGTAGGTGGCCTACTTTGGACGGGATTATTTACAACAATCGGATTCTTCTTTGGTAATATTCCATTTGTAGAGGATCACTTCTCAATGATCGTAATTGCTATTATCCTTGTTTCGGTAGTGCCAATTGCTATTGTTGCTTTAAATAAAAAATTGTCATTAAAAAAAGAATTCCATTAACGGAATTCTTTTTTATTTACGCAATAATTTTTCTGCAAAATAGAGTTCATAAATGATTCCCGCCACGGCAAAGCATGAAGCGAAAAATCCTTCGGTTAAAACATTAATAATCGGATCCGTATTAGGATCAAATAGCCAATCGTTGTTGTTGAACAAAATATGGTGAAATATCACAAAGAAACTATCAAAATTTGTCACCGCAAAAGGAAAAATAACAATCGGAAGCAAGAGCAAAATAAGTGCTGCTGATTTATTCAAATCTAGCAATGCTTTTTTTCTTTGCTTTTTAAAGATAAAATGCAGCACCAAACAAATGATAAAAACAAGTACGGCTAACACAAATAATTGCTTACATTCCGCAAAGTGTTCAGCAGCATTTGGTGATGTGGGAAAATCGTCCATTTTAAGCTTATTTTTAAAGGGCCAGATCAAATAAACCATCAACTGGTTATAGTTATGCATGACCTTAAATAAAGACATGTGAACCGTCTCATTTGTCTTCTGAACGATCATGAAAATAAAGAGCAAGGGCCAGCTTGCAATAATTGCCCCAACTACACTACTAGTTAAAGCAAATAAGAAGTGATAAACGACTGAAAAAATATTGTCTTTTGTGATCATAGTTTGAACTCGTCTAAATTATTAACCAAAATTGTTGGTTGTCTTTTGCCTTGAATATCTTCTTTTTGAGTCACGCCAGTCAAAGTTAACAATTGATCCACGTCACTATTAAAGCCAGCTTTAATATCCGTATTGTAATTATCGCCTACTAAAAGGGTATCTTCTTTGGTGTAGCCCATTTTATCCAAAGCCATATTAACAATAATTGATTCTGGCTTACCGATATATAGAGGCTTTACGCCACTAGAAGCTGCTACAAAGGCACATTGGGCACCGTTACCAGGGATTAATTCCCCTTCTGCCGGCAAATTCATGTCAGCATTTGTCCCAATAAAAGTTGCACCATTTCTAATTGCATTTGAAGCTACGCGTACCTTATGGTAGGTCAAATCCTTATCCATTCCGACAATCACATAGTCTGGATCTTTTTCATTTAGTTCAAACTCAGGGTGCTTCAAGATTTCGGTCCATAATCCAATTTCACCGATAATGTACACACCAATCTTTTTCTTATGATTGTGAGCCAGAATATAGCTAACCGTAGCCATGCTTGGAGTATAAACATGGCTAATATCAGTATCAACGCCGTGGCCTTTTAACTTATCAACCACCATTTGTGGTGTTCTGGTCGTATTATTAGTTAAAAATAAATAGTCTTTATTATGCTCGATCAAACGATGAACAAATCTTACTCCAGACTCTACAGTTTCTTTTCCACGGTAAACCGTACCGTCTAAGTCAATCATAAATAACCGGTAATCTTTCACTAGTTTCCCTTTCTCTTTTTAATAATAAATGAATGATGCCGTCCAAATTCTTTCTTTATTGCAATTGATTGCTTCTTCTTGAATTTAGTTTGATGAACGCGCCGTTTCTTAAATGGATTATTGTTATTATTCTCATTTTTACGCCGTCCCTTATAATGGCGCCGACTGCGAAAACGTTCTTTTTTATTATGCTCACGCTCATAACGTTCATGCGTCTTTTTCTTAGGATGCTGATAAAAATGCGTAGGATGCGTTAACTCCAAGATAAAATATGGTCCACCTGGATTACGATACTCCTTCAAGTAATCAACAATCGCCAACTCTTTTTTATCAATTGAAGTGCAGGCCTCATCTTTATAAAAGCCTTTCAAACGCAAGTGTTCACTAGAAACATCCCCCACTAAATAATCATATTGATCCAAATAGGGATCATACTTTTTACGCAAGGTTTCTAAATCCAGTGCATCCCTCTCATTGGCAATGATGCTATAAAGCTGATCATTGATTTTGATACTCCTACCATCTTGGACTACGTTAGCCAAGGGATGACGAAGCGGCTGTTCTTGTTCAAACTTATTCGTTTTCTCTTCGCTATTTTCTTCTGAGTTCTTCTTGTTCTTTTCAGTCATTTACTTCACATCTCTTGATAATGGATATTTTTTGGCTAAATAATTGCCTACAACTTCACGTAAAAATTGAGGGAATAAGAATTCATTTTCACCAACAATAGCCAACGTTGGGAAAAATGGAACCAAAACATAGTGGTCCAAACAGGCTAATTGATAATCTTTTTCTGGATCAACTTCACGACCATTCACATAAACAATTCGCTTACGCATATCTACTTTGATCCCTTTATAGTACATTTGACCAAAGATCTTGCCTCTGAAGCTCATGCCTTGCAAATGAAAATGATCAAGATAATGACGGTTCTTTTCAATTTCCATTACCAAACGCCACAAGTCGCTGCCCTTTAATGTTGAGCGCACCACGTGCATTGGGTGTGGCAAAGCGTTTTGTAAATCGAATTGAGTTAAAATTCCACTCTTAAATGGGGTTAAAAACAAACCTGAGCTTAGAATCGCCAAGTCAGTTTTCGCAAAATCAGCAATCGCATCAAGGGAAGCTTGAACTGCGGCTACCTTGTCATCTGCAAATTTTTCAGGTAAATCTGCCACTTTACGTTCAGACAGCAATTTTTTACCTTTTTCATAATAGCCGCGAATTACTGCCTCATCTCCCGGCTCTTCTGGCATAGATGCAGTAGCAACCGTATTCGGAACAATCTTAGTTACATGATGATCATCTAATTCAACATGAATGTCACCAACATAGTTACCCCATTTACCAGTTTGGGTAATCCAAGTATGATCTACTTTTTCTCCATGGGCGATTAAATCATGACTGTGCCCACCAACAATTAAATCAATTTGAGGATAATTCTTAGCTAACCAGCGATCCATCTTCAGGCCAACGTGTGTTAATAAAATAAGTACGTCATATTGACCATCGATTTCTTTAAGTTCCTTATCCATCGTGCTTCCTAGCATTTTTACGTGCCAGTGATTAGGACCATACGTCATTGGATAAGCGGCAGTCAAGCCGATTAAGGCAATGCGCGTATTCTTTTTAGTAGTTAAAATCTTGTGTCCTACTGCCCATTTAGGCATAGTTTCGTCTTCTTCACGCAAATTCGCCAAAATTGTAGGAAAATCAGCATGATCAAACAAACACTCTAACACCCAATGCGGGTTAGAAATTCCTTCGTTATTGCCAATCGTAAGGGCCGTGTATTTAAAGCCATTCATTAATTTAATATTGGCTTGACCTTCTGTGGCATCAGTAAGTGGATGGGAACGATCCATAAAATCTCCCGCGTCAAAAGTATAAACTTCATCAACAGAAGTATCTGCCTGCGCCTTTTTTAAATAGCGTCCTATCTTAGGAAAATGTTCAAAATGTGAATGAAGATCATTTGTATGTAAAATTCGCCATGTTTCTTCCATTTTTGTACCACTTTCTAACCAATTCGATTGGCTTTTAATACCATATTATACGCATCGAGGATTTTTCCTTTAGGCTTTTCCCATTCCACCCATTTTGGATTTTTCCAATCGTCTTCATTTGTTAAAGTCTGCAAATCATAAGTATCATTAATATATTTTTCGTATTCAATCAATGCCTTGGTTCGTGGAATATTCAGTTGCAATATTCTAACGCTCTTGATAGCGCCATGGTCTGCTGCTAATTCGGCAATCCCATTTTGATCGATATTAGAAATTTCATAATATCGACTGCCATCATTCCTTGTAATTTCTTCAATTAAATCCAATTGTTCCATCAAATCACCCTTAAGGAATAAAAGAATCATACTATAAAAAATAGAAAAAAATGTGTAACCATGCTATTGTAAGTATGCGATAGAGGTGTACACATGAAAATTAAAAGCCAAGTATTTTGGGCTATTTTTTTTAGCTTAGTCTTTTTTACAACTAGCGGTTTTACTGTCGTTGGTCACCGCGGCGATCCTATCAAATATCCTGAAGAAACAATTCAGGCTGATAACTCCGCCTTCAATTCTGGTGCCGACTACGTTGAACTCGATCTTCAGCTTTCTAAAGATGGAGTATTGGTCATCTCTCATGATGATGACCTTTACCGAGTTACTCATACACATGCAATTGTATCACAAAATGACTTTAAGACACTTAAACAGCTAAGGTACGATAATGGCGAACACGTCATGTCGCTGAATGAGCTTTTTAAGTATTATAAAAATAGGCCAAATACTAAATTTGTTTTAGAGACAAAAATAGATCATAGCATTAACCCTTCTTATGAGCTAGAAGATAAAATTGCTCAAGTAGTTAAAGAATATCATATGCAAAACAGAATTATGATCCATTCTTTTTCTGCCGCAAGTTTATTTCATTTAAGAGAACTAATGCCACATGCATATTTAATCCTAATTGTTGGTAGTCTTCGCCGCATTAACTTCAGTATTTTACCTCAGGTCAATGCAGTTAACGCCTCATCCGATATTGTTCAAGAGCATCCCTTCTTAATTCACTGGCTCCATAAATTGCATAAGCAACTTTATGTCTGGGCCAAAATGGATGAATCGCCTGCTTTATGGCATTGGCTAATCAACCGAAATGTCGACGGGGTTGTAACTAACTTTCCGGCTACTGGTTTTAAATATAAATTAGCCAAAAGTGGCACCAAAAAATATGCCATCAATCGTTCAGGAATCTATTTTGGCAAAACTAAAACTGCCACAATGATGAATCCTTATGTGCGAATCAAAGAAAAGAAATATGTCTATCCAGGACAAAAACTTAACGTAACTTATGGCGTACGAGTTGATGATCGTCTTTATTACCAAATTGCCGAAAAGACATTTATCTCTGCGGAATTTGTTAACTTAGATTTACGCCAGCAAGATATTGCCCCATATCAGAATAAAAAGATTATGGCTAAGCCCAACACTAAAGTTACGCTGTACAGTTATCCAGATAATCAGGCCCAAACCAATAAAGTTTTACCTGCTGACAAACTATTCAAGATTCAAAACTTTAACGGCAGTCCTAAAAATATGTGGCTCTACACCAAGCTAGGCTGGGTCAAAGCAAATCAAATTCTGTTCTACGGTTTCTTCAGTAAACAAGCTTTTGCAGATTACAAGAAATTGCCAAGAGTTAGTCATTACACTAACTTGGCCTTGTTAACATATAATCCAAATAACCCAATCAAAGAACTAACCTTTAGTGAAAAGCAAAAGGCCGTTAACCATATTATTTATTAAAGACAAAAAAGACCAGTTCCTACAAACTGATCTTTTTTAATTTACTGATTTTAATTATTGGTTTAAAGTACTTTGCTTCTTAACCAATTCATATGGCAATTCAATATGAGTATCGTCAACTTCTTCGTTGTTCATCAACTTAGTCAACATTCTCATAGCTACGGCACCCATATCGTAAAGTGGTTGCTTAATGGTAGTCAAAGCTGGACGAACAACTGAAGCCAATTGAGTAGCACTCGCAGTAACGATTTCAAATTCTTCAGGAACCTTAGTACCTGCATCCATTGCTGAATTCAAGATACCTACTGAAGAAATGTCACGAGTTACAATTACACCATCAATACCATCTTTAACGAGTTGAGGATATAAGTTGTAACCATCTGAGTAATCCTTAATGCCAGTATAAATATGTGGTTCACCCAAATTGTTTGCTCTAATGAATTCTTCGTAAGCTGGAATTCTATTTTCGCCATTAACTACGGCATCTTGATCGCCAACTACAATAGCCAAGTTCTTCTTGCCATCATGCATGAGCAAGTTCAACGCTTCGGTATCAGCCTTCTTGTAATCAATCGTAACTGAAGCGAATTCTTCACGATTGTCCTTGGTACCTGCCAAAACCACAGGCGTTTCAGTACGTTTAAATGCTTCCGCAGCCTTATCTGGCAAACGGTTTGACATATAAATTACACCGTCAACTTGCTTGTTAAGCAAACTTTGAATAACTTGATCTTCTTTCATCAAGCGATTCTCAATACTGGTAATGATAATGTTGTACTTGTACAAAAGTGCAATATCATCAATCCCCTTTGATAATTCCGCAAAATATAAATTGGTTAAATCTGGGACGATTAAACCAACAGTAGTGGTACGCTTAGAAGCTAAACCTTGTGCTACCGCATTTGGTTGGTAGTGCAATCTCTTAATAACCTCTAATACGCGATCACGAGTTTCTTTTCTAACATTATTATTCCCATTAACAACACGAGAAACAGTAGCCATTGAAACTTTAGCTTCTCGAGCAACATCATAAATAGTAACATCTTGCTTATGCATTCTCATCTCAGTCCTTCCTGAAACTCCTTCGCCCTAATAATGTATCATTATCTAGCCTCAAGCGCAAACGTTTACAGCTTTTCTTTCATTTTTTCATGCATAAATCATGATATACTTGTAATAAATTTAAGAAAAGAGGAACGCTATGAACTTAGATAAATTACAACAATGGTTGCAAGATTACGGCAATGACCTTGCCTTTATTTCTAACCCAATTACCATTTCATACTTCACTGGCTATTCAATGGATCCTCATGAACGAATTTTTGCCTTGGTCGTATTTAAAGACGCAGAACCATTCGTATTCTGCCCTGCTTTAAACGTAGAAGAAGCCAAAGATTCTGAATGGGACGGCGACGTTATCGGCTACCTTGATTCAGAAGATCCATGGGGTATTATTGCTGACAACGTTAGAAAACGCGCAAGTGAGCATCACAACTGGGCAATTGAAAAAGACGATTTATCTGTTGCCCACTACCAACGCTTACGTGGCGAATTTCCAAACTCCAGCTTCACTAACGACGTATCTCCTTTCATCGAAAGACTTCGTTTATACAAGACGCCTGAAGAAATTAAGAAACTTCAAGGTGCCGGTGCTGAAGCTGACTTTGCTTTCAAGATTGGTTTTGATGCCATTAGGACTGGCGTTACTGAAAGAAGCATCGCTGGTCAAATCGACTACCAATTAAAGATTCAAAAAGGCGTAATGCATGAAAGTTTTGAAACTATTGTGCAAGCTGGTAAGAATGCCGCTAACCCTCACCTAGGTCCAACCATGAACACAGTTCAACCTAACGAATTAGTTTTGTTCGACTTAGGTACCATGCACGATGGCTACGCATCAGACTCAAGTAGAACTGTGGCCTACGGCGAACCAAGCGACAAACAACGTGAAATTTACGAAGTCGACCGCGAAGCTCAACAAGCAGCAATTGAAGCAGCTAAACCTGGTATTACTGCAGAAGAACTTGATAGTGTTGCTCGTGACATCATCACCAAAGCTGGATATGGCGAATACTTCATTCACCGTTTAGGTCACGGTATCGGTAAAAACGTACACGAATACCCATCAATCGTTCAAGGCAATGACTTGGTACTTGAAGAAGGCATGTGCTTCTCAATTGAACCTGGTATTTACATCCCTGGCTTTGCCGGTGTTAGAATCGAAGACTGTGGTGTCGTTACTAAAGATGGTTTCAAGCCATTTACCCACACCGACAAAGACTTAAAGATCTTGCCACTCAAAGATTAAGACAAAAAGAAAAAGGCCGATTAAATCGGCCTTTTTTAGTAGATTTGATTAAGCTTCTGGCTTATCTTCTTCTGCATCTTCAGCGTTGTGTTCTTCTTCTGCGTTGTTTAAATCATCGACAGATTCTTGAGCATTGTCGCCTGCAGTAACATCGTCATCTTTATTTGAATCATCAATTACGATATCATCGAAGTCTTTTAATTCCGAATCATCTTCAACATTCTTTGGGAATGAAGCTAATTGATTCTTGACAATTTCAGTGCCATTATCGTATTTCTTCTTCAAATCTTGAAGCTTGTCGTTATCTTTAATTTTGTTCTTAACGTCATCTACTTGTTCATCACTAACAAGAAGTGAACCTGCGAGAAAACCTGCTGCACATCCAGCAACGGCACCTAATACAAAACTTGCAAATTTTTTCATGGTGAATTCCTCCTTTATTAATTTTCACCTCTGCGACGCTTACGTCTTGCGAATGCCGTCGCAGCTATTGAAGAAACAAGACCAGCATGGCTAAAATGATTGCTGCTAAAGCGTTTAGCGATCTTCTTGGATGAATCATTTAACTCTGATACGCTTTCGCCTAAATCTGCAGCAGCTTGAACTACTGGATCTAACGTCTTCATTTTACCATTAATATCGACCATCAGGTCATTAGTTTTATCCAACAAATCATTTGTTTGATCCATCAGACTATCCATATCTTCTGTCATCTTTTTTAATGATTCATTAGTTGTTTGAATAGTTGTACTGGTTTCTTTTAATAATTTTGCGGTTCTAGTAAGCATTGGAATTGTAAACAATACCAAAATCAAGAAAGCGATAGCCGCAATCAAACCAGCTAAAGCACCATAAGAAATTGTCATTTTTAACCTCCATTATTATCTAAAAAAAGTCTAGCATGAAAATGCTTTATTCTCAATCTATGTATTGTTATTATTTTATAGAATCATAATGTAAAGAAAGGACCATCTATGAAGCTTCCCTCACAATTAAATATTCAAAAAATAAAACTAGACTGGAATAAAATCGGTCAAAATTTACTTTCTACTGTTTGGCAGTTAGCAATTACGACCCTGATCTTTTATCTATTATCTCACTTTGGGCATAAATTAATTAACAATTATTTAGCTAAACACAATACATTAAAAAATAAACGCTCTAAAACAATTGCTGCTTTGATCAACAGTTTATTCCAATATACGTTGATCTTCTTTTATTTGTTTGGCGTCTTATCAATTTTAGGTGTGCCAGTTGGAACGCTACTGGCCAGTGCCGGAATCTTCTCCCTAGCTTTAGGGATGGGGGCCCAAGGATTCGTCAGTGATCTGGTCAACGGTTTCTTCATCTTGAGTGAAGACCAATTCGATGTTGGTGACTTGGTACAAATTGGCACTAACGTAGGAACTGTAGTTCAACTGGGGCTTAGAACCACTAGATTAAAAGGTTCAGATGGTTCAATTATCTACATTCCTAACCGTAATATTACCATCGTGCAAAACCTAGCTCATGGCGGTGTGGCACTTGATATTAACCTTGACCTTGATGCTGAAAACGATGTTACAGAAGTAAGCCGCCTCATCAAGCAATGCAATCAAACTATTCAACCCGAGAAAAAGACAATTGTTCAAGGTCCAACGATTACAGGAATCACGGAACAAACCGGCAACAAATTTGTTTACAGCATTCACTTTCAAGTTAAGCCAGGAAAACAAAGTGCAGTTAGAAATTTGTATTTAACTAAATACATTCAAACTTTGCAAAAAAATGGCATTAAATTTGCTAGTGTGCCTACCCCAAAAACAACCCAAGCTAAGTAAAAAATGTCCAGTTTTAAAAACTGGGCATTTTTATTTTTGATCAATATTTTTGATTTCTTTGTAAGTTCTATAAATAGCAATTATTCCTGAAAGATTGATCAGAATAAGTATCCACCAAACTTTTTTATCTGCCATGGAAATCGTAGTTAAAAACCAGATATCAAATAAAACATAAAGTAGAAAAATAATTAAAATATTCCAACATCCTAGCTTAGCCACATATCGTGAATAATATTTTCTAGTTACCGGCAAACACGCTGCCACCATCACAAAAATTGCTAGAATTCCGATTACCCATAATGCCTTAATTGCGCCTCTTTCAAAGCATGATTTATTTTTGCTATTTTTATTATCATGCTTTTAGTAGCACCCATTTACTTATTTCCGAAATCTCGGAAACCAATTTATTCACCATAGATCTGTTTAATTTGTGTAAATGCAACCTGAAAATCTGATTTCATATTTTTAAGTCCTAGAAAATCTAAATACTTAAACAAAGAAGCTATTTCAGTACTGTCATTATTCTTGGCATAATCAATCAAACTATGCATGAATTTTTTACGAATAGTTTCTTCCGCATACAGATTCATTATTTCTAACGTATCTAATTTTTCTAACAAACTTTCAGCTTTGGGCAGATCCTTTTTATTTAATGGCTCATCCTGATACCGCTTTAAATACTGCAACGAAATTGCTTTAAGCTGCTTGATATTATTTGCTCCATATGCATCGGCAATATCTTGAATTGAAAAATATAAATGTGAACTGACCGTATTTTCTAAAAATTCCATTGGTTGAACATGGATATTAAAAAGCAAGGCAATAACTTTACACCAGGATAAATTATCCTTGCCCTTTTCCCATTCTGCTAGCGTAGACTTGTTAGTAATCTCCTTTGCTGCATCAACTAAATTAATATGATGAGCTACACGCATTTTTCTAAATTTCGGGCCATAGATATTATCTTTTATTACATTTTCTTTTACAGAGGTCTCCTACTTATAAACACAAACATACTAACCTAGTGTTGGATCATGAATCGACGGATTCATGATCTGGCACTTTTTATTTTGTTTAGAATAAAAAGTGAAGATAAAGCAAACA
>NZ_LARO01000121.1:0-1064 GCF_000980505.1 Lactobacillus sp. N54.MGS-719 | reverse complement strand
CTTAACAGCTTCACCAATCTTCTTTTGACGTTCTGCATCGTTATCGTAGAACTTCAATTGTCTCATTGGGAACTTGTCTTGGCTCTTGATTAAGTCGAGGACAAATCCTGGTGTAAAAGTACTACCACCACCGGCAATAACTACTGAATATTTCTTACCGTTCATCTTATTTCTCTCCTTTGAATAAGTTTTTATCTCTTCTTTTGTTCCGTTTCATTTACCTTACGGTTATATTTATATCATCATTTTTTGAAAATGTATTCGTTTTCATTGCCTTCAGACTTTGTTTCGCGGCTTGGAACTCGTTTCGACCCATGAAATATTTTTTATACCATATACGGAATAGCTATCCTGTTACTTTAACCGAGAGAAATTATTAAAGAAGAGAAAAAACTTAGCCAATCTGTTATTTCAAATAGAGCCTATATTGTATAACGTATAGGATTAATTTGACGTATTGGATATTTTGTTAGTTATACATAGCTTTAATTGCTAGATTTAGCCTGAGATGCCCTTTTTAGCCATATATTGTGTTTTTTATGAGCACGCAATTATTGCTATTTTTTATTTATGTATTCATATAGTTAATATGGATTAGGTGCTAAAAATCGCCGATATAACGGTATTTCTTAGCTTTTTGATTTTACTTATTTCAAATAATTTGTGTTATATCTATTAACTATTTTATATATTCTGATTTTCGATAAAAAAACATAAAATCATTTATTAGCCGTATAGAATTGCTTTTTTTAGCGCGTCAACTACCCTAGACTGAAGTCTAGGGCTTAGTGGCTCGTTAGCTTGCGCTAACCAGAACACCAACTTGCTTAGATACGGACTTGACTTACCAGCAATAGTCTTTTGACTATTGCCGATAGAGGTCGTCTAATTACCAAAGCCTTTTAAGTCCGCGAGTTGCTAACGGACTGCAGCCTTTCTAGGCTGCTTTTTTTATTTTAGGATTTTGCCACTTGCTTAATCCTTTTTCTAAGATGTTCACGGCCGCATTCCAATCACGAATATGGGGCATTCGACAAATTGGACAAGTCCACTCCCGATCCTTA